>JAAVHK010000017.1 GCA_014799765.1 Ruminococcus sp. | reverse complement strand
TGACCGATTTTTTTATTTTTTCCGGATTGCTGTTCCGGAATGTTTCAGAAATATGAATTTTTTTATTCATAATAAGTACTCCTTTGATATATTTATTATCAATATATGAAGATTTAAAACATAATATTCAGATATACAGATTGGTTATGTTATACATATATAGTACGATTTTTCATGTTTTTTTCCTTGAAAAAATCACTTGAAATTCAGATATTTCTGTGATATAATAAAAAATAATAAATAATTTTTTTTAAGAAAGGTAATTTATAACTATGAATATAGCGTTGATTTTTGCTGGTGGAGTAGGTCAGCGGATGAACTCAAAGACAAAGCCCAAACAGTTTCTTGAACTCCATAGCAAGCCGATTATTATCTATACTCTTGAACATTTTGAAAATCACCCCGATATTGACGGAATTGTTGTTGTATGCGTAAAGGAATGGATAGACTATCTGAAAAAACTTCTTGATAAATTTTATATAAAAAAGGTGTCAGCCATAGTCGAAGGCGGTGAAACCGGACAGGCTTCTATAAGAAACGGTATTTATAAAATAAATGAACTCTATCCCGAAGACAGCATTGTTCTTATACACGATGGTGTAAGACCTCTTATAGACGAGAATGTTATAACTGATAACATAGAATGTGTAAAAAAATTTGGTAATTCGATTACGGTCACACCGGCTATCGAAACTATTACTTTATGTTCCGACGACAAAAGCAATGATGTAGCAGAAGTCCTCGACAGAAACAGATGTATGCTTGCAAGAGCTCCGCAGTGTTTCATTTTAAGGGATATATTTTCGGCACACCGGAAAGCCGTTGAAGAGGGTTTTGAAGATGCTATTGATTCCGCTATGCTTATGAGGCATTACGGCTGTAAACTTCATACCACTACAGGAAGTCCGGAAAATATAAAAATCACTACTCCGTCAGATTTCTATATTTTCAGGGCAATTATCGATGCTAAAGAAAATTCACAGATTTTCGGTTAAAAAAACAGGGAGGTCTTTTAATGGAAAACAATATCATTCGTGAGGATATAGAAAAAATTCTTGATGATTCCAATATTACTTGGAATATGCTTGACGGAAAAAGTATAATAATTACTGGTGCAACAGGTCTTATCGGAAGTCTTCTGACAAAGGCACTTCTTAAGTACGCCGAAAAATCTTCTAATCCGCCTGTAATCAACGCCCTTGTAAGAAATACCGAAAAAGCTGAAAGAATTTTCCGTGAATATAACAACAATTACCTTAATATAGTACCGTTTAATCTCGGAAAACCTCTTGAAACGGATATAAAAGCCGATTATATCATACACACGGCAAGTGTTACGGATAGTTTAAGTTTCGTACAAAAACCTGTAGAAACAATTCATACCGCAATAAACGGTACTGATAATCTTCTCCGATATGCCGTTGAGAACGGTTGCGGAAAGTTTATATATTTGTCGTCAATGGAAGTATACGGTACACCCGATAATGATTCCGGAATTTATGAAAATAATTCTACAAACCTTGACACAATGGCTGTACGGAGTTGTTATCCTGAAAGCAAACGTATGTGTGAAAATTTATGTACCTCATATAGTTCAGAGTATAATTTAAACGTTTCCGTGATAAGACTTACCCAGACCATAGGAGCAGGCATAGAATACAATGACAGAAGAGTTTTTGCCGAGTTCGCAAGGTGTGCTATTGAAAACAGAAATATCGTGCTTCATACAGAGGGAAAAACAAAAAGAAATTATCTGTATACCGCCGACGCTGTAAGGGCGATACTTACTGTTCTTGTCAAGGGCGGTAACGCCACGGCTTATAACTGTGCAAACAGTGAAACATACTGTTCCATACGTGATATGGCGGAACTTGTAGCAGATATTTCCGGAAAAATAAGTGTTGAAATTCAGCCTGAGGATATAAATAAATTCGGTTATGCACCTACTTTGTGTATGAATCTCAATTCCGATAAACTTGAAAATTTAGGCTGGAAACCGGAATATAATATCAGGGATATGTTTGTAAGAATGACAGACTATCTTAAACAGAACGGAAATGAAATCTGATAAAATCAAAAAGCATACCATATGGTGTGCTTTCCCGACTATGTTTAATTTTACTCATCATGACCGGCATCAAGTATAATAATCGGTTTTTCGTCCTCATAGGACATCATGGAAACAGGCATTGAATTATCGCCGGATTTTCCGTTTATATACCTGAGTGCCGTTAATCCGGTAGCCACACACCCGAAAACAAGTAAACCGCTTATTATTCGCCGAGTAATTTTATTCATAAAAAAATACCTCCTGTCTTTTTTTAAGAATATGCAGAATTTCCGCAGGCTATTCCCGAAATTAAATAATGCTTGACAGGAATATGTTTTTTTGTTATACTGAATATAAATTATATTACGGAGGAAAAATCTTATGATAAACATAGCAGTTGCACAATCCGGAGGTCCTACCTGTGCTATAAACGCTTCACTGGTGGGAGTTTTCCGTGAATCACTCAAAGAACCTTCTATAGATGCTATATTCGGTTCTATAAACGGCATAGAGGGCATTATTGACAATCATCTTGTTGATTTGAAATCAATGCTTCTTACCGACGACGATATTGAACTTCTCAGACAGACACCATCTACTGTTTTAGGTTCGTGCCGGTACAAGCTCCCCGACTGGCGTGAAAATGAGGAAATCTATAAAAAAATAGTCTCTACCCTTAAACAACGTAATATAGGAGCGTTCTTCTATATAGGCGGTAACGATTCCATGGATACGGTAAACAAATTATCTGAATATTTCGCAACAATTGACTTTGATGTAAAAATAATCGGAATCCCGAAGACTATTGATAATGACTTATGCGTTACTGACCATACCCCCGGATTTGGTTCGGCAGCGAAGTACGTCGCTACAACTCTTCATGAAATAACACGTGACAGTACAGTATATAGTATGCCGTCCGTGACCATAGTTGAAATAATGGGACGTCATGCCGGTTGGCTTACCGCCTCAACAGCTGTACTTCATGCTATGGGTGAAACTTCACCACATCTTGTATACGTTCCGGAAGCTGAATTTTCAATAGAAAATTTCCTGAGCGACGTTAAACAGGAAATGTCAAAAAATAAGGCGGTAATCGTTGCCGTATCTGAGGGGATAGAAGTTCCGGAGGGTGTACAATCCGGTGTGGTTGATAACTTCGGTCATAAGTATCTTTCCGGAATAGGCAAATATTTAGAAGACATAGTCCGTAATGAAATCGGCTGTAAAGTGCGTTCCGTGGAACTGAACGTCATGCAGAGATGTTCTTCACATCTTGCCTCAAAGACCGATATTGACGAATCTGAAAATATAGGTTCAGCCGGTGTAAGATGTGCTTTAAGCGGTCAGACCGGTAAAGTTATGGTATTCCGCCGTATTTCCGATATGCCGTATACTATCGTCATTGAAACCGCTGATGCTTACGAGATAGCCAATAATGAAAAACATCTGCCGGAAGAGTATATAAATTCTGCCGGAAATAATATCAGCGATACTGCCATACCATATTTTATGCCGTTGATACAAGGTGAACTCAATCCGATTATGTCGCAGGGAGTTCCGAAACATTTTGCAATCCATGAATCAGTGCTTAAATAATCGGGAAAAATTATGGCTTCGGTATTATATAGGCGACGTTTCCGGAAATGACCCTTTCCGGAGTGACCCGAAAGCCTATCTGGTACTTAATTCGCTTCTATATGACGGCATAGAAACTGAAATTTCACGTACAAAAGAGGGAAAATTTCTGAATCCGGCGATACTTGACGACGTGGACAGGCTTCTTGACTTCTATGACAATATGTTTTCAGCATTCCGGAAATGTCATGCGGAGACCGGTATTATTACGTACCGTGTGGAGCGTTACAGTGATTTTCTGCCGGTACTCAACAGAAAACATACAGTTTCATTTACTTCAACGTCAATGGGCGGTTTTCTTAATACCTANCGTGACCGCAAAGGAATTACTTTAATTGAATTTTCCGTTCCGGAAAATGTTTCCTGTATAGACGTTGCGGAAGTCCTTGATTTCTATGCAAAACCCGAAGAAAAAGAAATTTTATTACCACCATTCATGCAACTTAATCTGACAGAAATTCCTATGACTGAAAATGAATTATCCATAACCGATTCCGACGGAAAAAAANCTGTAAATTATTACAATGCTGTATGTAGTTCGGTTAATATAANGGAACGTACCGGAAATATTTCCAGAGACGGTGCGGGAGCAGGTCAGCGTATNTATAANGCCCTGAATAATGGTTTAAGTCCGGATAAAAATGATATTGAAATCTATACTCAATGGAAAAAATCTTTACACGCTATATACAAAAACTGCTGTACCTGAAGTACAGCAGTTGCTTTTTATTCTGATAAATCTTTGATAATTTTGTCAAGTACGGGGAAATCCCTGTCGTAAGTTTCTTTCATGTCATCTTCGTCGGCGTAAAGNAGATTACGGGGTTTTCTTATACCTATATACAAATCGCCGGTTATTTCTGACGGGTCAATGCCNATACGCTCCGCAAAATCGGTGTTTTTAAGGAAAAATCCGTAATCCCTTACCTGTACATTATCGGGGTATATTTCCGACAGGTCAACAAGTGTGTTTTTCGGGTCAAGTACTGAATTTACGTTTGAACCGCCTAATATAATTACGGCATCAGCGGACTGCATTTCTGTTGTGAATTTGGTTTCGTTACCGTTCTGATAGTTCAGATAGGAGTTATCAGAGTACGGAATATAATAAGCAGATACTTTTATTTCGCCGTTACCGTTGTAATCTTCAATGAAAGTTTCTATATAGTCTTCAAATCCGGCGGAATTTCCGATAGTTTCGTTATCGCATAAGACAAGTACAATCATATCCGGATTAGGACGTGTTACAAGAGTGTACGTAAGATATGTTGCGAGTGCCACAAAGAATATCGCAAGAAAAAGCCACCACTTGTTATGATAGAAGAAATTTCTTATTTTCCGCCATACAGACAGCTTTATTTCTTCGGGATGTTCTTCACGGATAGTTTCGCTTTCCTCGATTACGCCTTGTTTCAGCCGGATAAGTTCGAGACGTTCCGCCTGAATTTTTTTGTCGTATTCCTCTTGTTTCTTACGTTTCCGCAATTCAACCTGTCGACGCATTTCTTCTTCCTGTTGTTCACGCATTTCTTTAGCGGTCTGGAAAACGCTTTTATTGACGTCAATTTTTTTGTTGTCGTCCGTTCCGTTGAGATTTTTATTTTCTTTATCTTTTTTCATAGTTACCTCTTTTTATGACGTTCTAAATAATCATTGGTTTCCTTGACTACTACACCGGATAATCCAATCAATGCGACTATGTTCGGGAGTGCCATGAGACCATTGAAAATATCAGCGATATTCCATACAGCTTCTACAGTAAGATAAGGTCCGGCAAATACTGCTATTATATATATCCANCTGTATATATTTATAGTAGACTTCTTAGAGCCTATAAGATACGACAGACATCTTTCAGAATAATAATTCCAGCCTAAAATAGTCGTGAACGCAAAGAACGTAAGGCACAGCATAAGTAGTAATGACGATACTTTTTCGGGGAAAGGAAGTCCGTATTTGAAAGCGTCCGTAGTTATTGCAACACCTTCGAGACCNTCTTTTTTATGACTGCCTGCCATTACGATAGCCAAACCTGTCATTGTACATACTACTATGGTATCTATAAATGTACCTGTCATGGTGACAAGTCCCTGACGTACCGGCTCTTTAGTACGTGCGGCAGCGGCGGCGATTGGTGCAGAACCTAAACCGGCTTCATTTGAAAAAATTCCTCGTGCTATGCCTTTCTGCATGGACAGCATAACAAGTGATATTCCGGTAACGCCACCGACTACAGAACGGATACCGAATGCACTTTGTATTATTTCCGCAATGGCTGACGGTATTTCCGTAATATGTCCGAAAATTATTATAAAACAGCTTGATATGTATATTACTATCATAACTGGTACTACTATTTCAGATACCGTTGCGATACGTTTTATACCGCCTATTACTATCAGTGCCACGAGTACCGTTATAACAAATCCGGATATTATAGTTGCGTAAGTATAAGTATTTCCTAAAATATTTACGGTATTTTCAGCATCAGGGTCAAAGAAACCGTTTACCGCAGAAGTGATACCGTTAATCTGTGTGATAGTACCGATACCCATTATACCGGCAAGCAGTCCGAAAAGTGCAAACAGTTTACCTAACCATTTCCATTTCTGACCCAAACCATTTTCGATATAATAGAACGGTCCGCCGATTATAGCACCTTGTCTGTCGGTAGTCCTGTATTTTACCGCCAACAGACCTTCAGCGTATTTTGTAGCCATTCCGAAAAATGCGGCAATTTCCATCCAGAACAACGCACCTGCTCCGCCGATACTCATAGCAGTAGCGACACCGACTATATTTCCGGTACCTATTGTCGCCGATAATGCCGTACACAACGCCGCAAAACTTGATACTTCACCGCTTGCGTTTTCCTCGTCGGTAAACATGAATTTCAAGGCAGTTCCTAACTTCCGAACCTGTATGAATCCTACACGGATAGTCAGCATTATTCCGCAACCTATTATCAGTAATATAAGAGGTACACCCCACACAAAATCGTCTATACTTTTGACTATACTATTGAAAGTGTCCAAAAAAAATCACTCCTTTTCAATAAAAAAGACGGCAGAAATAATTTTACCGTCTTTCTGTTATTTTTATTCGTCTTCCTTTACAGGACGTCCGCTGTTTAACGGAATAGGTTTCATAGTCGGGAAAAGAAGTACATCTCTTATAGATGCACTGTCAGTAAGCAACATAACAAGCCTGTCGAGACCGAAACCAAGTCCACCCGTTGGTGGCAGACCGTATTCAAGAGCCGTAACAAAATCCTCATCTACTTCCGCATTAGCACCCTGAGCCTTTTTCGCTTCTACCTGTTTGACAAAACGTTCTTTCTGGTCAATAGGGTCATTGAGTTCCGAGAATGCATTACCCATTTCACGACAATATATGAAATATTCAAATCTTTCTGTGAATGCTGGGTCTGTGGGTTTTCTTTTTGCAAGAGGCGAGTTTTCTACCGGATAATCATAAATAATAGTCGGCTGAATAAGCTTGTCTTCAACGAATGCGTCAAAAAATGCGATTAAAACATGACCTTTGGTAGCATTTTCGCCCTCGTCGACTACAACACCTTTTTCCTTTGCACACGCACGTGCGGATTCGTCGTCAGTCCAGTCGTTGTAATCTACACCGGCGTATTTCTTTACAGCCTCTATCATTGTGAGACGTTCCCACTTTTTGCCTAAGTCGATTTCAACACCCTGATATGTTATCTTAGAAGTACCGCATACATTTTCGGCGATAGTACGATACATATTTTCTATCAGGTCCATCATGCCGATATAGTCAGTATATGCCTGATACATTTCAACAGATGTAAATTCCGGATTATGTGAAGTGTCCATACCTTCGTTACGGAAAATACGTCCTACTTCATAGACTTTTTCAAAACCGCCTACTATAAGACGCTTTAAATAAAGTTCCGTTTCGATTCTCAGATACATGGGAATGTCAAGTGTATTATGATGTGTGACAAAAGGTCTTGCGGACGCACCTATTTCAAGGGTATGGAGTACCGGTGTATCAACTTCGAGATAGCCGAGGTTATCAAGGTAATTACGCACTTCACGGAGTATCTGGCTTCTTTTTACAAAAGTGTCTTTAACATCGGGATTTACAATCAGGTCAACATAACGCTGTCTGTATCTCATATCCTGGTCTTTGAGACCGTGCCATTTTTCAGGGAGCGGGAGCAGGGACTTTGAAAGAAGTGTAACCTTATGTGCGTGTATGGAGATTTCGCCCATACGTGTACGGAAAACAAAGCCCTCAACGCCTATGATGTCGCCAATATCCCACTTTTTGAACTCCTTAAACTCTTCCTTGCCTATGTCGTTCTGACGGACATAGACCTGTATTCTGTCCGAACCGTCACGGATATCAATGAAATTAGCTTTACCCATATTCCGCCAGCTCATAATACGTCCGGCAAGACGGAAATCTACAGACTTTATTTCTTCGAGACCGGCTTTTAATTTTTCCTCGTCGCCGTCAGCCTCGCTGATAATACGTGCCTCATCCGCCTCGAATTTAGCTTTTAATTCGCCGGCTCTTGCGGTAACGTCGTATTTTGTTATTGTATAAGGGTCAGCGTTGTTGTTCTTGAGTTCAGCGAGTTTTTCAAGTCTGACCTTTTTTAATATGTTAATGTCCTGTTCAGTATCGGTGGGCTGAACATTCTGATTATTTTCGCTCATTGGTATAATCCTTTCTGTGCTTGATTATTTGGAGATTTCCACAACCTCGAAACGCAGTTCACCGGCTGGTGCTTCGACGATAAATACATCACCGACTTTTTTCTTCATAGCAGCCTTGCCTATAGGTGATTCGTCGGAAATTTTACCCTCACGGACATTTGCGTGATTAGTTCCTACGATAGTGAAAGTTTCTGTTTTTCCGGTATCGAGACGCTTTATAGTTATTTTGGAACTCATGCCGACTTCGTCGGTAGAGGCATTTTCAATGATTTCCGCATTGTCGATAGTGTACTGAAGTTCAGCAATCTGTGCTTCAAGGATAGCCTGTTCATTTTTTGCTTCGTCGTATTCTGCGTTTTCTGAGAGGTCACCGTAAGAACGTGCGACTTTCAGTCTTTCCGCAACTTCCTTACGCTTATTTATTTTGAGGTCATCAAGTTCTGCAATAAGTTTATTGTAGCTTTCACGGGACATTTTTTTAACTGCCATGATATAAAACCGCTCCTTTTTGTGATAATATCCGGTAATAATCCGGTAACTTATATTATAATATATAATTTCCGGCTTGTCAAGGAATTTTTGACAGTTTCTTGAAAAACAGTTTTTTAACGCCGGTGTACGTCTGATTTTTTTCTTGACTGTATAAATCTTCTGTGATATAATAATATAAAGTATGGAAATTCAAGGGGAGTTTATAGGAATATCGGAAAATTATTCATGTATCTACTTTATATCTGTCGGCTGTAGCGATGTTAATCTGTTTTTTCTACAGCAGAGCAAAGTCACGGAAAAATATTCTTGAAAAATCTGTACGAAGACTTATATTATGCGTGACCGGTACAGTAGTTATGAACGCTACCGCCGTACTTATGCCGACACACACTTCAACATTGGTATTTCAATAATAACTCTTATCCGGAAAACTGCTGTTATGCCAACAATCTATAATCGGAAGCGGTTACTCATCACTTAATACCCTTAAAGACCTTACTGCTGACGTACTGAAAATAGATATGGGATTCCTTAAGCATACCGAAAACAGCGAGGAAAGAAGTAAAATTATCCTTGCTATGATAGTATCGCTTGCAAAATATCTCAATATGGAAGTCATAACGGAGGGTATCGAAACTAAAGAGCAGGTTGATTTTCTTGTTGATTTCGGTTGTGATGTGTTTCAGGGTTATTTTTTCGCAAAACCTATGCCGATAAAGGAATTTGAAGAAGAATATTTAAATACTTGTGTAATGACCGTAACGGAAACTGAATCGGAAATAAAGGAAGAAGTAACGGTTACGGATTAAAGAAAAGAGGAGATAAATTTTGGCTAATCAGAAAATAAGAAATTTTTGTATAATCGCACATATTGACCACGGTAAATCTACACTTGCTGACCGTATTCTTGAAAAGACAGAAACCGTTGCCATAAGAGATATGGAAGACCAGTTACTTGACAATATGGACATCGAACGTGAAAGAGGTATCACAATAAAGGCACGTGCAGTACGTCTTAAATATACGGCACAGGACGGTGAGGAATATATTTTCAATCTGATTGATACCCCCGGACACGTCGATTTCAATTACGAAGTATCACGTTCGCTTGTAGCGTGTGAGGGAGCTATACTTGTAGTAGATGCTTCACAGGGTATAGAAGCTCAGACCCTCGCAAATACCTATCTTGCAATAGAAAACGATTTGGAAGTAGTACCGGTAGTCAATAAAATTGATTTGCCGTCCGCTGACCCTGAAAGAGTATGTAACGAAGTTGAAAACGTAATAGGCATACCGGCTATGGACGCTCCGAGAATATCGGCAAAAATGGGTATAAATATAGAAGAAGTGCTTGAAAGGATAGTAACCGATATACCTGCTCCGTCGGGAGATACCGAAAAACCTTTAAAAGCCCTTATTTTCGACAGTTATTACGATTCTTACAAGGGAGTAATAATATACGTCCGTATAAAAGAGGGACGAGTTAAGATAGGTGATAATATACGTCTTATGGCGACGGGTGCGGTGTTCAATGTTGTTGAAGCCGGATTCATGGACGCCGATAAACTCGTAAACAGCGGAAGTCTCGAAGCCGGTGAGGTAGGTTATATATCGGCATCTATAAAAAGCATAGGCGATACACAGGTAGGCGATACCGTCACAAATAACGATAATCCCTGTGATGAGGCTTTAGCAGGATACAGAAAAGTAAATCCTATGGTATTTTCGGGAATATATCCGGCAGACGGTGCAAAATACGGCGATTTACGTGAGGCACTCGAAAAACTACAGTTAAATGACGCTTCACTTTCGTTTGAGCCGGAAACATCTGTAGCACTCGGATTCGGATTCCGTTGCGGATTCCTCGGACTTCTCCACATGGAAATAATACAGGAAAGACTTGAAAGAGAATACAATTTAGACCTCATAACAACAGCACCGTCAGTTATATATAAGGTAACTCTTACAAGCGGTGAGGTACAGTATATAGACAATCCTACAAACTATCCGGACCCTGCAATTATTCAGACATCTGAAGAACCTATGGTCAAGGCAGATATTCTTACACCGGCGGAATTTGTCGGAAATATTATGGAACTCTGTCAGGACAGGCGAGGAATTTTCAAGGATATGCAGTATCTTGACGATACAAGGGTAAATCTTCACTATGAGTTGCCATTGAATGAAATAGTATACGATTTCTTCGACGTACTGAAATCACGTACAAGAGGTTACGCCTCATTCGACTACGAGATGTTAGGCTATGTACCGTCAAAACTTGTCAAGCTGGATATACTTCTTAACGGCGATATAGTAGATGCTTTGTCATTCATAATCCATACAGACAAGGCTTACGGCAGAGCAAGAAAAATTGCCGAAAAACTCAAGGAAAACATACCCCGACAGCTTTTTGAAGTACCGATACAGGCGGCAATAGGCGGAAAAGTAATAGCCCGTGAGACCGTCAAGGCAATGCGTAAAGACGTACTCGCAAAATGTTACGGCGGTGACATAACACGTAAGAAGAAACTTCTCGAAAAACAGAAAGAGGGTAAAAAACGTATGCGACAGTTAGGAACAGTAGAAGTTCCGCAGGAAGCATTTATGAGTGTTCTTAAACTCGATTCGTAAGGAGTACATTATGCTTTATATCATGGTGGTTATAGGCGTACTCCTTATAATCGGCGGACTTGTTATCTGTAGAAGAAGTCATATGCGTACCAGACAAAAAAAACGTAAACTTGCAGAAAAATCCGTCGTTATACAGAAGAAAGGATAAAAAATTTATGAGTATCTATACTTGTCCACATTGTGGCGAAAAAACATTCAATCCGATTACAAAGGCACTGGCAGGGCAGATGAACTCCAAAGGCAGAAGATGTCCGAAATGTAATACACGTTGCGTCAACGGTAAAGGTGCGACGGTTTTCAATGCGTTATACTGTCTTTTAGCGTTTGTCGGAGTAGTATATACGTATCTGCATTACGAAAAGTTTGCAGTCGGCGACCTGAATTATGAAATATTCATTGTTGCCGGACTTATTCTTTCGATATTCTTAGTGCCACGTATTGTAAATGCGTTCTGTTTCAGGATGACCGAGGCTATCAGACTTGATTACTAAAGATACCGGAATATATATACACGTACCATTCTGTGCGAAAAAGTGTTCCTATTGCGATTTTTATTCCGAACCCTATCGGAAAAAAACGGTTGAAGATTATGTGAATGCGGTCATAAGGAATATAAAAGCGTATTCCGGTAAATCCTGTGTGACAGATACTGTATATTTCGGTGGCGGTACACCATCACTGCTTAGTCCGGAGCAGGCAGGAAATATAATTCAGGAAATCGGGAATAATTTCATTTTACCGGAAAATGCAGAAATAACCCTTGAAACTAATCCTAATACGGTTGATTCAAGAAAACTGTCGGCGTATCGTGAAGCCGGTGTGAACCGTCTTTCGATTGGTGTACAGTCCATGATTGATACAGAACTTAAATTTTTAAGTCGTACACATACCGCCGACAGAGCAGAAAAAGCGGTCACAGATGCTTATAACGCCGGATTTGATAACATTTCCTGTGATGTCATGATAGCACTTCCGGAACAGTCGGCGGAAAGTCTGATATATACGCTTGAAAGAGTAACGGAACTTCCGGTGAAACACATTTCCGGATATATCCTTAAAACCGAATCCGGTACGCCGTTTGACTGTGACGAGATAAAAAATATTCTTCCCGACGACGATACAACAGCGGATTTATATATTAAAATGGTTGATTTCCTGAAAAACAAAGGTTTTTTACAGTACGAGGTTTCAAATTTTGCCGTGACTGGTTTTGAAAGTCGTCATAACTGCCGGTACTGGAAATGCCTTGACTATATCGGTATAGGAGCATCGGCACATTCATGTCATAACGGTAAGCGTTTCTGTGTCGACAGAAATCTGAAAGATTTTATTGAAAGTCCTGTACAGAAAACTATAATAACGGATTCTTCCCCCTGTGGTTTTGAGGAGTATGCTATGTTACGTCTGAGACTGGCAGAGGGTCTGAACGTCAACGATTTTCCGGAACACAAAAATGATTTAATTAAAAAAATTCCTGTACTTATCAAATCAGGATATATAAATTTTGACGGAGTAAACATATCGCTTACTCCGTCGGGATTTCTTGTATCAAATTCGGTTATCGAGTATCTTGTTTTCTGATTATTCCAGAAGTTCCTGTCTCATCTGCGACAGGAGCTTTTTTTCACGTCTTGAAACCTGTACCTGTGTCATGCCGAGTATTGAAGCTGTTTTCGACTGTGTCAGATTCTTGAAGTACCTTAATTCAAGAAGTATACGGTCTTTAGGGTCAAGACGTGCCATAATCTGACGGAGTGCCAATAAATCAACTATAGCCTCGTCGGGTGATTCGGACGGTATATCAATCTGACCTTCGTCGTCGTCGGAAGCGGTAAGCGATAATAACGGCTGACTTACGCATAAAGCCTCCGAGACGTTTTCTTCCGGTTCGCCGGATATTGCGGAAAGCTCACTGATAGTAGGTTCTCTGCCCTCAGTGTGCCGGAAGTTTTCGCATATACGCTGTAATTTCATGGAAAGTTCTTTCAGACTTCTGCTTACTTTTATAGTACCACCGTCACGGAAAAGTCTTTTTATTTCGCCGAGTATGACAGGTACAGCATATGTTGAAAATTTAACACCTCTTTCGGTATCGAAAGCCTTTACTGCCTTAAGAAGTCCGATACAACCGGCGGAATATAATTCTTCATAGTCTATGCCACGTCCCCTGAACTTATTGGCACACAGGTGTACAAGTCCGAGATTTTCTTCTGCGAGCGGTTTTTTAACAGTTTCCATGTATAGCAAGCCTCTTACGCATAACGACTGTTGTTCCGCGACCGACTTCGCTTTTTACGGTCAGCTTGTCCATAAATGATTCCATGACGGAAAAACCAAGTCCGGAACGTTCTTCTTCGGGTGCGGTAGTAAAAAGCGGTTGCATAGCTTTTTTTATATCGGGTATTCCGCAACCTTTATCACGTATTTTTATGTATATATTACGCTCAGGGAGCAGGCGGACTGTTATTTCAATAATGCCCTTTGAGTGTCTGTAACCGTGGACAATAGCATTTGTCACGGCTTCGGAAACAGCTGTACGTATGTCGGAAAGTTCTTCTACAGTCGGGTCAGTCTGTGTCAGAAATGACGATACTACAGCACGGGCTGTACTTTCGTTCACTGACAGCGACGGTATTTTAAATTTTATTTCATTAAGTATGTTCATTTTTTCAACTCCATTCATGTTATTTTTACGATTCTTTCCATACCGGCGAGTTTCATGACACGTCGGATATATGGCTGTGGGTTCTTTATTTCAAGATTTCCGCCCCACTCACGCATAAGACGACTTCTTCCCATTATCAGACCTATGCCGGAACTGTCCATAAAAGTTATATTTGAAAAATCAATAGTCAGTTCCGGTGGCTGTACGCTTATTATGTAATTGTCAAGCTGTGTGCGAATTTCCTGTGCGTTGTGGTGGTCTATTTCACCATACAGAATGGCTGTTACGTTACCGCCGGTGGATTTTATGTCAATAGTCATTAGTGTTCCTCCTTTATATGTAATATTTATATTTATTATACTATATGTACAGGTCATATTTTGTCAGAAAAAGTAACCGGAATATAAAATTTTTCCGGAATAAAAAATTACTGAAAAATGTTGAAAAAAGTCTTTTGCAGTGATATAATTAATATATCCGAAAAAAAAGAGGTGATATAAACTGTCTAAACAATTCTGGAAAGGAAGTGCCTTGCTTGCACCGTTACCGGCTAC
>JAAVHK010000016.1 GCA_014799765.1 Ruminococcus sp. | reverse complement strand
GAAAACTGAGGTCTCACACAGTAATGACAGTGACTTCCGAAAGAGTAGCCCGTATTTCCCTCAACGCCGATAACGTCTGTAATTTTTACCGTATCACCGGCTTTTACACGGATTTCCGAAAGATGTCCGAAGTAGTAAAAATTTCCGCCGTTACTTCTGATGCAGACGTACTGTCCGAATCCCTGTGAATGATTTGCGGAATTTTCCCAGCCGGCATAGTGTACCGTACCGTTTACGGTGCTGTGAATTTCCTTACTGTCAAGCCCGACGAGGTCTAAACCGTCGTGAGCCTGTCCTTTAAATTCCTGTGTGACCTGAAATTTTCCCATATATGGTGAGTTCATTTTTATTCTCCTTTTTCGCTTAATATAGCCGTTTCCAAGGCTATGAGACGTTCTTCTACTGACGGCTTGTACGGTTCGTAAGTGTCGTCTGTGATTTCCGCATAACGTATCATCGGGTAAAATGTTTTATCTGAATCAACTTCACCGTCTCTATCACAGAATCTTATACGTACTCTGTAAGTTGTGTCTTCGTCGAACTCTATCAGAGTACCCTTTCCGGTGTCTTGTCTGCTGTATTCACCACCATTGTCATCAATTAAGCCTATACGTGTCTTACTACTTGAATCATCTGGAGCTCCGGATAATATGTATTTTACGTTTGCTTTGAAAGTGAATTTGTTGCTAAAAACCAATACTGGTATTCCGGTATTATTTGCAACACCAGAAAATACTGTTACACTTCCGTCTGAATTGACAGTGTACTTAATTCCATAGCTTGTTCCGGAAACCGCTGTATTTTTCAGTAAATTTTTCCGCTGAAATCCGGAAGAACTGCGATTCAGAGCTATCTGAGAAGACATTTCTGCAATATCGGCTTTTATGGAAGTGTCGTCGTAATTTGAAAGTCCGTCAAGCTTGTTTTTCAACGTCGTCGTGAAATCGTTCGTCGAAAGCCCTTTGCCTGATACCTTGTCAACCTTGTTATTGATAGCCGTATTCATTGCCGAAGCTGAATCTTCATGACTTTCTATCCAGTCGGAAATTTCTTTGAGAGTGTCAAAATCTTCCGGTGCATTTGCAATTATTTTAGCTATTTTGTCAGTAATCTGTTTGTCTGTACCGTCAATTTTCGCCTTGTATTCGTCGGTGAAATCGTTCGTCGACAGACTTTTTCCGGCTACTTTGTCGACTTTTCCGGCAATCAGGCTGTTTGTCTGAGACTTCGTATAATAGTCCGATAAATCGGCATTTCCGTTACTTTTCCCCGATATTTTAGAGGCAAAAAGAATTTCATGTAAGTTCATAATTTTACCATTCCCTTCAGATTTTTCAATGTATCCGCACAGTTGAAACGAAAATTTATTTTTTTAACATTAAGCCGTTGTATAAGCGGAAAATTTTCCGCCGGTACTGCTGTACCATTCACCCTTACCGTCCATGACGTAGAGTTCACCTGACTGTACTACATAAGCTACTGAACCCTGTGCGAGTTCATAACCGTCTGTTACGTTTTTTGCCGGAAGTTCTGAAACGTCGTCAACGAAAATTTCCGCTATAATTCGCCTTTTCTGACCTCTTTTTACCGGATTGTCAAGAAAAATTTTCGATTTTATCATCATGATTTTTCACTCCTTTTTGGCGTGTTGTGTACCGAAATAAAATGCGATTATCGTCGTAAAAACGGTCTGAAACTGTCCGTCGGAAATCTGCCCCCTGAGCGTCTGAATCCCGAAAATCAGGGTCAGAAAGACCGTCACAAGCGATTTCACATCAATCAGTCTGGCAATGTGTTCTTTCATGTTCCAACCCCTCGACACGTTCTTCAAGAATGTCTATTTTTGTGCTTAAAACCGGTATTTTTTCGGCAAAATTATTATGTTTGTCGACTTTCTTTTCAAGCTGTTCAATGCGATAATTCGTGAGTTTTGAGCTTACCAGAATGCCACTCATCGAGCCGATAAGAGTTCCGACAAGCGAAATCAACGCCACAACAACTGTACTTTCCATATTGACCTCCTGTCATTCGTTTTCTGCCGGATTTTCGGGCAAATCCGGTTTAGCTATCTGTTCAAAACTGATGTCGTAATCCCCGAAATTTCCGAAACCTGTCACGTTACTGAAAGTTATTTCAAGATTTTTTCCGGACAGTCCGTCCTTGACCGTCCGTACTATATGCGAATCTACAGAAATTCCCAGTCTTTCGTCGTAAATCCGTCCCCGGTCGCCGACTTTATACCTCGGATTGTTCGCAAATTCCGCATAATCCGGATTGTAACGGACGTCTTCAAGGTCAACGGAAATTTCAATCTGCGGTTCCATGTGCTGACCGAAATATTTTTGTGCCTCGTGTCCGATTAAATCAATATCTGATTCTTCATAATTATCGCCGAAATTATATTCCTGTGACCTCACTATGTGATGTGGTATTCCGCCGTGAATGTCCCAATATACCGACACTCCCGAGCCGTATTTATCGTATGCCGTGAAGTGCGTACAGAGTTCCGCCGTATCGACAGTACGCCGGATTCCGTGCAGATTCAGTCCTACATGAATGTCAAAAGAATTTTCCAAATGATGTTCCATGTGTTCGTTCAGCGAAAAATAGAAGTTATCCCGATATAAATCTCCGCCAAAATTCGCCGTAAAACCGTCGCTACCCAGAAGCATTTCAACCGGTGTCATAGCATTCTGCAACGGATTCCATTTATAGTAAGCTATTGTCGACATATCAAAATCTACCGTTTCATTTGTTATATCTGAATAGAAATTAAAATTATAAGATATATGCCCCGACTGGTGTTTTGTATCGGAATGTTCTAAAATGCTCCGGATAAGCCAGTAACCGCTTTCCGCATAGATGTCCGCCCCCTTGAAAATCCACCTGTCATTGAGCTGATAGAATATATGTTCGGCGTATGCGGTGACTTTTCCGCTGTTACCGCTCCATGAGTGTTCGATTTTTTTTATCGTGAAAAGCTGTCCGAGGACTTTTAAAATGTTAAATTCTTTAATATATTTCCATTTCTGATTACGGTCAATCGGGTGTTCGAGAGTAACAGTCCAGTCAGCGTTGAAATTTTCCGTGACAGTGCAGGAAATCGGCTCCAGAACCGCCATACCGTTATTATTGAAGTCGTCCTGAGCAGTGTTTTTGTCATAAATTATTATGTAATCGTTCTGTGCGACTGCCGGTACAGACAGAAAAAACGGCAGTAAAGGCGGAAAAAGTCTGTGGTACGGTATATCCGGATTTGTGTTATCAACTCTCCATAAGGCTTCCGGATATGGTTTTTCCATGATTTCAGAAGGCATTTTCAGTGTACTTTCACAATAGTAAAGTTCGCCGTTTGCGTCTATACTCCACGGAAAACCACTTGTAACGGTACATTCTGCAATATCTTCGGGCTTCAGCGGTGTTCTGTCCTGATGACGTAACTGTACAACTATGAATTTTACTTTATTGAGGGTTTCATTTGTTCGTGCGGTCAAAGATGCCTCCGAATACTTTATTATTTCCACGACAAGTATTTTGTCTGTTGAAGATATGGCTGACAATACATTTTCAATACCAAATTTTACCCGAATATATTCACTGTAAATATAATTTTTGTCTTCTACTATTTCCGGTGATGTGGCATTGATTCTCCCCTGACGAAAGCCGTTTATAACATACTTTTTTTCAATCATCTGATACACCTGCCGGAAATCCTGAATTATAGAGATATGCAGGGTCTTTCAGTTGTTTGGTGGTACAGCCTATGAAAACATCTGTACTTTTAGTGTTTTTGTGAGCAAGTTCGGAGTTATACAGCGACAAACCGCTTCCCTGATACAAAAAAACATAATTTGACTTCAAAGCAAAAATATTATAATTTCCGCCCTGTAATGTTATTGCCTTGTTGCCTGTGAATGTCATTTTTCCTGTGAAAATATTATTATCCGCATAGAATTTTGTATCATAATATTCTGCATTTCCTATTATAAAATAAGAAGATAAAATATCAATATTTATTTTTGAACCGGTTATATATCTTGTTGTCGTACCTGAATTACCTCCTGAAACTTTTACTAAAGTAAAATCATTTTTCAAAGTTATTTTTAAATTCAGTGCGGAATCTGTTATGTTGTCATGGGTAAATGTTGCTTTTTCCGCTGTAATTACGCCGGATATAACACAATTTTCCAGTACGGCATTAAAAATACAGTTTATTTCTCCGGCACTGAAAATGTAGAAATCCTTGAAAATAAGGTTTTTTATCTGAGATACATTCCCACCTATAACTATGTCAGCTGTGGAGTGGAAATTTTTAAAAGTCCAGCCGTTGAAATCTATGAAATATCCATTAAAATTCACTGTTTCAGTATATCCTTCCGGCATTATGTCGTTGAAGTCGATTATTTTGTTTTCACTGTCCGCCCACTTTACATACGAACTGTTAAAATTAAGTTTCTGGAAATCTTCCCAGTTGTCGACAATATATGGGTCATTTTCCGTGCCTGTACCGGTCATCGTAACACCTCCTTAGTCATTGCGTACCGGAAATCCTAAATTATAGAGATATTCAGGGTCTTTCAGCTGTTCGGTGGTACAGGCTTTAAACAGTGCGGTACTGGTTTTGTTTATCGCCAAATCGGAATTATATACCGAAATACCGTTTTCGTTATAGGAAAAATTTCTGTTTGATTTCAGATTGTAGATATTGCAGACACCACCCTGTAATATTACATTTGTATTGCAGTTGATTTTTTCTGAAAAAATATTGTTTATAATACTATTTGACAAATTTGAAAATCTGATTTCTGAAGCATTGATATCAATGCATATATTTGAATTTTTAATATAATTTTTATTCTGATATAATGATACTAAAATAAATCTGTTCTTTATATATGTTTTAATATTTATAGAAGACTGTAATATATTTTCCTCACAGAAAACTGCATTATCAGATGTTATCGTTCCGCACACAGCACATCCTGCCATATTGACGGCTTTCAGGAAATAAACCGTATCTTCTGTATCTTTTGACAGATAAAAATTCTGCAAATTCAGATTTTTTATTTCACCGGAATCGCTGTATATAGCCACATCTGCTGTTGATTGAAAATTCCGCAAAGTCCAGCCGTTGAAATCTACGTGTGTCGGAAATTTCAACGTTTCTGAAAAACCTTCCGGCTTTATATTCCTGAAATTTATGACTTTATTTTCAGAATCCGCCCAGTTATCGACGATAAAAGGATATTTTTCTGAGCCCGTACCGGTCATCAGTAGCACCTCTCATTCTTTACGATTTTAACGCTTCTGACATCTCCCTCCCACGACACAACATTATCACCTGTCGCTAGAAACGGATATTTTCCGACTGTCCTGTTGAAAAACAAGTTATTTACGGAATAAGTTATATATCGTGAAGAATCAATGACTGTTTCAACACTGGCGTCAAGACCTCTTACTTCAAAAGTTTCGTCGTTGACATTCAGCTTTATATCGCCGTTTCCGACGATTTTAAAAACCGGTCTGCTGTAGCGTGTACCGGAATTTTTTACAACATCTCCGTCGGAAACAGTTATTTCCGGATTATCCGTGAAATATCTGAACGGTGCAAGCGTAAATTTGATTCTGTAGCGGATTTTCCGCCCACGTGCGATATTTTCAGGTGTTTCGGAGTGTACTTCCCTGACTTTGAAGTAGTAGCCGTCCAGACGGCTTATACTTAAAGTTTCGGCGTTTGCAAGGAATGAATATATGTCTGTGTTATCAAAGTCTGTACGATAAAATGTATAGAAAGTCAATGTATAGGAAAT
>JAAVHK010000015.1 GCA_014799765.1 Ruminococcus sp. | reverse complement strand
TCTTCTTTGCGGAATTACTTAAAGGTATACCCTTTTCAACTCCCTGAAGTTCTGCCATTTCCGGACTGTTCATAAGAAAATCAAGCAATAAACCGGCTTCTTCGGGGTGCTGAGTATTTTTGCTTACGGCGTACATTGTAGCCGGTTTAGCGTACCAGCCTTCGCCGACGTTGTTTCCGTCAAGTGTAGTATAATCTGCCGTGATTATATTTACTCCGTCTTCAATCATAGTACCGAAATAATTTGTTGCGTCACTGACCCACGCTATCGAACCGGCATAAGTTCCTTTGGATATTTCCTTACTGTCGTAATATTCAAGCTGTGGTATAACGCTTCTGTCGACGAGTTCCTTATAAAATTCAATCATGTTCTGAAAGTCTTTCGCTTTGAAGTTCAGTTTGTTATTTTTGATAATTCTTTTACCTGTTACCTGTTCCGTATGGGCTATCAGATACAGCCATATTGACTTAGATGCACCACTCATAGCGTATATACCGTCTTTTTTCATAATGTCAGCGGAATTGAATAAATCGTCCCATGTCTGCGGAGTGTCAAGACCGTATTTGTCGTAAATATCCTTGTTTATATAGACCGTTTCGGCGTTCATTGCAATCGGTATGGCGTTCAGACGGTCATTTTTTATACCGTATTCAAGAACATCTCCGGAAAAATTTGATATATCAAAATTTTCCAGTTCGTTTATATCGTAATAACCTTCGCTGTCCTCGGAGTATTGTGAAAGTTAGCTGAAATTAATCTGCATAACGTCGGCTTCGGTATTGGAACGCATCTGAATTTTACTTCTTTCCTCGTAGCCTGACCATTCGGAATAACTACAATTTACTTTTATATCCGGATATTTTTCTTCAAACATTTCAACAGCTTTTATAGTATATCTGTTTCTTGCGTCCGTACCCCACCACGAAAGATTTATTTCGGTCTGTTTTTCCTGCTGAGTAATAACAGGTTCGTGACCGGAGCAGGCACAGGCAGATATAAATGCAATACTGCCTGTCAGTGCAAGTATCCGGCGGAATATTTTCATTCAGAATCCCCCCTTTAGTCGTAAATCACAAAACTGTCTGTACCGTTTTTCTTGGCGGTAAACAGCGATATATATGCACAGTCGAATAATTTTTCTGCTGTGGGTGCGTTATCCGGAGCAACTGCAACACCTATACTCACGGTAAGCGGAAATATACCCCTTTCGGTATGTAAGGAACTTCTGTATTCAGTACAGATTTCAGAACATTTTCTTGAAAGCGTTTTATGTACTGACATATTATCCTTTTCGGATACAGGTATAACAACGGCGAAAGTATCTGTATTTATTCTGCCTATACATTCAGCTTTCGGGAAAAGTCGCTGAATATCGTTTACCAGACGGCTTATATTACCCTCAGCGTAACTACGTCCGAAATTATAAATCATTTCGCCGTAATTGTCAATATCAATTATCAGCATGGCATAGGAATTTTTATCGGAAAGAATATCGTCAGTTTTTTCGATAAACTCCCCTTTAGTAAGTACGGAACTGTATTCCTCATCACGAGTATCTTCGTTGAAATTGGCGACTATTATACGTGCAGGGTCAGTAAGTCTGGAAGTGAAGAAAATTCCTATACCTAAAGCCAGTACAGCCGAAACCAGTGCCACAAGATAAATATATAACTGCATCTGATTTTTTTCTTTCATGATTATTTCCGTGGGTATGGAGCAGACCACATACCAGCCTACATCACAGGAATTTACAGTAGTAAGATATTTTTCGCCTAAAACTGTAGAGGCGTCTTTGCCCTCAACCTGCTGACCTATTTCATATGGTAAATTTTTTCCGTTTTCGTTTTTTTCTGTAGAGTTCATAATTATGTATTTCTGGTCAGTAAGGCGTATGGTCATACCGTTATCGGCTTCAGAATTTCTTATAACATCAGATAATTCGGAAGTATATATTGATATTACAAGAAGTGCATTATCGTGTATGTACTTCACATAGTAAATACGTTCATAGTCGTCCTGATAGCCGGTGTACCAGCCGTCACGGGTACGGTTATTTGTAATCATTTTTTCAAACTCTTCAAACATATTGTCTGTGAAAAGACTTTTTGTACCTTTGGAGATATTACCGACGGTACTGTTATTACGGTACACTATTCCGTAATCAAGGAAATTTTCCATAAGGCATATCTTAGAAAGCTGGTCAGAAATTAATTTTTCAGTATTTATGCTTTCGTATTCGTCCATATCGTCGGCGGTAGCGTCATAGGTGAAAGCCTCGTCTATGGAAAATGCAAGTGTTCCGGCATTTGCAAGGCGTGAAAGATAGTTGTTAAGGTTAATATCAAGCTGATTGTCAAGCGAAGTTGTCATTGAACTGACTTTATTTTTCAGAACATCTTCACTTGTCCGGACGGCAAAAAGAGTAACCCCGATTATTGCCGTTATGATTATGAACGCATAACCGATAATCATTGAAAATCTCATGTTGCGTATTTTCATAAGACTGTGTGTTCTTTTTTCGTTTCTTGTCATAATAATCCCCCTTGTCTGAAATTACTATAATATTATAGCATATAATTATACAGAGTTTATGAATTTTCTGTAAATATAAAAACTACCGGAAATCATTCCGGCAGTTGATATTTAAAAATTTTTACTTATTAATTCTTCAGCCGGTACAGGTTTTGAATAATAATAACCCTGAAAACTTTTTATTCCGTACTGCCTGAGGAAGTCACGCATATTAGCAGTTTCAACGCCCTCTACGCATACTTCCGCCTGAAAAGCATCTGCAAGAGTGGATATAAACTGTACTGTACTCTGGTCTGACTGGCTTTTTTCAATATCCTTGACAAATTCACGGTCAATTTTAACCGTATCTATCGGCAGTGTGCGGAGTATTCCGAGTGAAGAAAAACCTGTCCCGAAGTCATCGAGGGCTATTTTAATACCGTGTTCCTTGAAAATCCGGAACATATTGTTAAGAGTTTCCATATCAAGCAGGCGACATCTTTCGGTAATTTCAAGACATAAATTTTCCGGCGGAAATCCTGTTTCTTTGAGTATACTGAAAACGTCGGAAACAAAATCGCCCTTTTCAAGCTGTGCGTATGAAATATTTACATTCATTATGAAATCCGGATATTTTGCAAGGAATTTTTTACCGTCAGTCATAGCCTGTCTCAGAATCCACCTGCCCAGCTCCGGAAATAACACATCCTGCTCCAGTACCGGCACAAACTGCACCGGCGATACAACACCGTATTTGTCATTTTTCCAACGTATCAGGGCTTCCATGCCTTTTAACTTCTCCGTATCGGCAAACATTATAGGCTGATAGCACAGGTAAAAACCTTTACAGTTTTCGATAACGCTGTTACGGATAACGTTAATGGTTTCAATGGAATTTCTGTCCTGACCGTTCTGAATATTTTCAAAAATGACCATATCGCCGAGCCGTCTGTTTTTTGATTCGTAATATATATATTTGAGACATGAATAAATAGTTTCGCTTTCAATGTTGAAGTCTTTCAGTACCATGAGACCGCCGTTAAGTGAGAGACTTATTTTTTCGTCATCGAACTGAAAATTATGCGATACTTTTTCACGGAGTTTATTATATAATTCCGTAAGATGTTTTTCATCACGGGAACTGCTTATTATAGCGAATTTAGTACCGTCCATGCGGTAGACTGAACCATAATTTGCGAAAATTTTCTGTATTGTGTTGGCAAAATTCCGGAGGACTTTGTTTCCGGATTTATAACCATACATATCATTTATAACGGAAAAACCCGATATTCCGGTAATAATTACAGAACCTTTCTTTTTTTTCCAGAGAACAGTTTTAATGTCGTCAAAAAATCCGTAAAGACTACGGAGACCGGTTATATTATCAATGTAACTTAAAGAGCCGTGATTCTTTATAGCACCGGCGAAGTATTCGGGTTCACCGTTTTCGTCACGCATAACAGCACCTCTACAGGTACACACAACGTAATTACCGTCAGAAGCCTTTGCCCTGTACTGCATATCGTGTCCGCTGTCTTTGCCGGAAAATATACTGTCTATGCTTTTCCGATATGATTCACGGTCATCAGGGTGGATGCATTCTTCCCATATAGTACCGGCATTATACATATAGCGGTCAGGAAGATTGAAATAATCAACGGCACTTCTTGACCATCGGGAAAAATTGGTTTTCATATCGCACAGATATATATAACTTCCCTCAGCTATAATAGAAAAAGTTTCAAATATACTATCAAGTCTTTTAAGACGGTTTTTATCCATAATCAGCCCTCCCCGCCGTGTTTCCGATAAAATATTCCATATAGTTCCTTATATTATAACATACCGGTACAGGATTTTCAAGCAGTTTCACCAGATTCACTTTATTTTTATGCATAATCACTAATTTTTACTGTATTTTTTTGGCATTCATTTAAGTAAATTAATTGCTTTACAAAAAACAGGAATTATGTTATAATTAGGGATATGTTGTTGAGAAAAAGGGGGGGACTGATTATAATCAAAAGATTTATCATGATAATTTTAATCTGTATGCTTATTAATATTTACATACCAATTGAAACGGATTCGGCAGGCGGTGGGATAAGCATAAATGAAGTGTGTCCGGAAAATACTTTCTATAAAGCTCCGGACGGAAATATGTACAGCTGGGTGGAAATATGTAACAGTTCCACGCATAAAGTTGACCTCAGTGGGTGGGGGCTTTCCGATGACCCCGAAGACCCTCTTAAATGTACCCTCGCAGGCGGAACGGTTCTCGGAGCAGGTCAGAAAACTGTTATTTTCTGTTCGCCGAATCACGCCGACATCAATATAGACCGTGAGGAAAATATACTTATTCTTTCAGACCGTAAAGGAAATGAAATTGACCGGATTAATTTTAAGAAAACATCACCCGATACATCTTACGGACAGTTTCCGGACGGTAGCGGAAATTATACCGTCATGGAGTGTACACCCTATCAGAGCAACATTTCCCCGAACGAAAAAATAACAGTAGAAATGCCGACGTTCTCACATGAAAGCGGTTTCTATGACAAGGATTTCATGCTGACTATAAATGTTCCATATGGAACATCTGTATATTACACCCTTGACGGAAGTAATCCGGATACCAGTTCGCAGAAATACAACGCACATATAAGAGTTTATGATAAATCGGATTCGCCTAACGTCCTCAGTGCAAGGACGGATATAAGTTCATACGGAGCATCAGCACCGAAAAAACTCGTCGACAAGGCTTTTATAATACGTGCTGTAGCCGTTGACGAAACAGGACGGAAAAGCGATATAGTCACGGCAACTTATTTTCTCGGAAAAACCTGCTCCTCATATTACAAGGATATGAAAGTTATTTCCATAGTAACTGACCCCGATAACCTTTTTGACTACAAAACCGGAATATATGTCAAGGGTGTGTACTATGATATGTATAATTCAGATAACATAGAAGCATGGAACAAAAAAGCCAACTACACACAGAAGGGCAGGGAATGGGAGCGTCCGGCATTTTTCGAGGTTTTTGACCACGGTGAAAAAGTTGTTTCCGAAAATGTTGGAATACGTATAAAGGGTGCTACATCACGTTCCATACCGCAGAAAAGTTTCAATATATACGCCCGTGAGGAATACGGCTGTAAGGAATTTGAATACGATTTCTTTGAGGGGCAGGCGGTAAACGCCGTCACCGGTGAACCCGCTGAAACTTATGATACGCTGTCAATAAGAAATGCCGGAAATGATACTTCATATTCGTATCTCCGTGACAATATAAATAATAAACTCATAGATGACAGAAATCTTACCATGCAGACCATGAACGAATGTATACTGTTTATCGACGGCGAATACTGGGGTTTCTATACTCTCACCGAAAAAACTGACGACAGTTTCATAAAAAACCATTACGGCATAAAAAAGAAGAACGTTGCAATAATAAAGAACAACGAAGTTGAAGAGGGTACGGAACAGGATTACAAAGACTGGAATAGTTTACTGTCAGAATACGTGCGTGCCGATATGACCGTTGAAGAAAATTACGTGAATTTCTGTAACGAAGTTGATATAGAAAGTTTCATAGAATATTTTGCGGTACAGATTTACTGGTGCAACGGCGACTGGCCATGGAATAATTTTGCGGTATGGCGTTCGGATAAGGTTGAAAAGTCCAATCCATATGCTGACGGTAAATGGCGTATGTTTCTTTTCGATACTGATTTCACAACAGGACTTTTCAAAAATAATGATACTTCATATAAAGCAGATACTTTTTCACGGATAGCCGGATATAATTACAACGTAAGCCGTATACTTATAAAACTTCTTAAAAATCAGGAGTTTAAGGAAAAATTCGTAAATACTTTCATGGATCTGGCAAATTATAATTTCAGTCCGGACAGGACAGACGCCGTAATTGAAGAGTACAGGGGAAAATACCGTCAGCAGATTCTTGATACCTGTGAGAGATTCTATGCCAGTAAATTTAAAATATCCGAAGATGTATACAGATTCGACACTGAAATGAATACCATAAAAGAATTTTATCAGGATCGTTTTCCATACGCCACAGACGGTCTTAAACGTACCGCCGGAATTAACGGAAGTCTGAAGAACGTCACGTTGAAACAGAGCAGGCAGGGAAGTATAAAACTGAATACAATTACTCCGGATATTTCCGGTAAAGACTGGTCAGGACAATATTTTTCCGACTTTAAAATAACTCTTGAAGCCATACCGTCAAAAAACTATAAGTTTGAAAAGTGGGTTGTTACCGGTACGAAACTTTCGGAGACTGAAATAAAATCTTCTGTCATAGAAATTTCCCCCGATGATAATATTACTGTACAGGCGGTCTATAAGAAATCATAACTTCCAGTCGTCACACAGACGGTTTATAGCGTCAGTAAGTTTACGCATATCAGCATTGGTACGTCCCTGAGAGTTCTGAATAAGTCTGTACAATCTTTCCGACGACATGAGCAGGTTATTATAGAATACATTTTCATTGGCGTGCGGTTTTTTCGGTACAGGACGGGGTTCAGCATCTACAGTGACTATGCCGTTGGTTATATCAAATTCCGCACTGCTGTAAGGTACGTAAACATCTGCACCGAGTTCGTCACGGAGTTTCTGTGCGAATATTTCCGAGGATTTTGAATCACCATGATTTATGAAGAATTTCCGTACACCTGAAATTGATTCTGCCCATTTCATAAGCCCGTCTGAATCCGCATGACCGCTTACACCGGCAAGCTGTTGAATTTTTGCGGAAACTGTAACCGTTTCACCGAAAAGCTTTACTTTTTTTGCACCGTCTACAAGGCTTCTGCCGAGTGTATTTATTGCCTGATAGCCGACAAACAATATAGTATTTTCGGATTTCCAGAGATTGTGTTTGAGATGATGTTTTATACGTCCGGCTTCACACATACCGCTTGCGGAAATAATTACTTTCGGTCTGATATCGTCGTTGATAGCCCTTGAATCGTCGCTTGTAACGGTGCGTATAAGACCGTCGAAAGCAATAGGATTTATCCCACGGCGGACATAGGAAAGGGCTTCCTCGTCGTAACAGCTTTCACGGTTATTAATGAAAATATCAGTAGCCTCATTGGCAAGCGGACTGTCCACATATACCGGAAAATCCGCATGACCGGTAATCATATTACCGGCTTTTATCTGACGTATGAAGTATAACATTTCCTGAGTACGTCCCACCGCAAAAGACGGTATTATAACACTTCCGCCCTTATCGAAAGTTCTCTGAAGAACTTCCGCCAGTGCCGTGACGTAGTCGGCAGGTCTGTCATGTATTCTGCTTCCGTATGTAGATTCCATTATGACGTAATCTGCATTTTCTATATACTGCGGGTCACGGATAAGCGGTTGATTTATATTTCCTATATCGCCGGAAAAAACTATACGTCTTGAAACACCGTCTTCCGTGAGGTCAATAATAACGCTCGCCGAACCTAACAGATGACCGGCATCACGGAATGTAACTGTTATACCGTCGCATATCTGAACAGGGGTATCATATAAGTGTGATACAAATAATTCTGATGCTCCTATGGCTTCTTCCATAGTGTAAAGCGGTTCGTATTCTTCGTCACCACGCCGACGGGCTTTACGGTTTTTCCATTCTGCCTCGAACTCCTGTATGTGTGCGGAATCACGGAGCATTACAGAACACAGGTTCGCTGTGGCTTTCGTGGAATGTATCTCGCCATTGAATCCGCCTGCATACAGTAGCGGTAACATTCCGGAGTGGTCAATATGTGCGTGTGTGAGAAGCACAAAATCTATATCTGACGGTGCAACAGGTATCTGTGCATTTTCAAAGGAATCCTCACCCTGCTCCATACCGAAATCCACAAGAAATTTTTTCCCGCAAGCCTCAAGATATGTACAGCTTCCGGTTACTTCGTGATTAGCTCCTATAAAAATCATTTTCATGGAAAAACCTCCTTTTTATTTACTATAACAATTATAACATATTATTACGGAAAAGTCCAGTAAAATATGTGAAATTACCATAAAAATAATATTTTTTTCGTAAAGACTTGATTTTTATTTCCGTATGTGATATAATGATACAGTGAAATACGGAGATGTATCGAAGTGGTCATAACGAGAACGACTCGAAATCGTTTGAACGGTAAAACGTTCCGTGGGTTCGAATCCCACCATCTCCGCCAGTTTTTTCATTTTTCATTCTTTATTTTATTCTTTCGTAGAAAAGCAGTCCGGATATTTCTTTCCGGACTGTTTTTCTGTATTGACATATACAGGATATAATGTTATAATTAATATCAGAATAATTCGTGAAAGGAGCATTTTTAAATATGCGTTCAAAAGGTACTAAGACTATCGCCGAAAACAGAAAGGCACGTCATGAATATTTTGTACTCGAAACTTACGAGGCAGGCATTGAACTTGTAGGAACTGAAGTAAAATCTATAAGAAACGGTAGCGTCAATTTAAAGGACAGCTGGTGTTCTGTCGATAAGGGTGAGCTTTTCATAAGAGGTATGCACATATCGCCATACGAAAAGGGCAATATCTTCAATAAAGACCCTCTCCGTGTACGCCGTCTGCTTATGCACAAAAAGGAAATCAATAAGTTATATGGCACTCTTAAACAGGACGGTCTTTCACTTATTCCGCTCAGTCTTTATTTCAGGGATTCAAGGGTAAAAGTACAGTTAGGACTGTGCAAAGGCAAGAAACTTTACGACAAGCGTCAGGATTCCGCAAACCGTGATGCCAGACGTGAAATTGACAGAAATCTTAAAATCCGTAATCAGTAAAGGGTGATTTTATGTCAAAATATCAGGTATATCTGTACGACGAACAGAAAGAATTTCTGTTAAAATATATCCGTGAGAGACGTTCCGGAGATATTATAACTCTGTGGACTTCCGCAATAATTTTTGTATTTATACTCATGCTTTTGAAAATTAATATCTTAATGGACGGTTCGTTTGAAATGAATGAATTAAATGCAAACTGTATTTTATATATGCTTGTAAGCGGTTTTATTTTCGTAATGACTTTTATAAAAAACTTCGGAAAGACTTTCGGCTACGGTTGCGACAAGAAGTGTATAGAAAATGACTGGTATACGATTACTTCCGGAAAATTCGTCTTCCGTGACAAGAACACCACCAACAAACACCCTTACTATATAAGCGACAGGGCATATAATCAGTATATATGCCCACGCTTTCCTGACTGGCGGAACGCTACCGAAGAAACGGATTTTATTTATATCAGACTTGAAAACGGCAGGAACTACGCCATCGCCGACAGCTGAACAGGGGGATTTCATGGGATTTTTTTCAGGTTTTTTCAAGGCAAAGACAGGTACGGAAACCAAAAAAACTATAGCACTTCTGAAAGAGTGGGAACGCCGACGAATTACTTAACAATTAATAATTAATAATTATTAATTCATAATTCTTAATTAACATAAAGGAGTATCAGAAAAACTATGAACTTTTTACTTGAATATCTTAAACATCCACGTACTATAGGAGCAGTCGCACCAAGCGGAAACGCTCTGGCACGGAAAATGACAAAACCTGTTGACTTCAGTACAGCAGAAGTTATAGTGGAATACGGAGCAGGTACAGGGTCATTTACCCGTGAACTCGTTATAAACCGTAAGCCTGAAACGGTTCTTATTCTGATTGAACAGAACAGGAAATTCTGTCGGGAACTTGAAAAAACTTTCCGTAATCAGCCGAATATCCACGTAATTAACGACAGTGCGGAAAAAGTCAATTTATATCTGAAAAAATACGGCTTCCGTCACGCTGACTGTATTATTTCCGGACTTCCTTTCACCAGTCTTCCGGCGGATATTTCAGAAAATATTTTCCGTGAAACTATCAGGGCTATCGGCAGTAAAGGAAAGTTCATCACGTTTCAGTACAGTATGGTTAAAAGAAAGTTTTTTGAAAAATATTTCCGTATCTCCGGAGTACTCCACGAACTGAAAAATATTCCACCGGCTTACGTCCTCGTGATGCGTAATTTTAAATAATTTATTTTATGAGGGAATATTGAAGAAATTTAATTCAAAATATTAAATATTGTATTTTCATAAAATTACTATTGACTTTTCTGAAAATATGGGTTATAATATAATATACTTCTGATTACTGTGGGGGCGTAAAGGTTTCGACGGGGATTCTGAAGTGTGATAAGCGAGCGGAGCATGGTATAATCTCCTTAATCTGTACCACGTTTAAATATAAACGCAAGAAAAAACATTACAGTTACTAGAAATAGTGCACTGATGGCTGCTTAAGTCAGCCATTGTCCTGTGACTGAGTACCACGGCTTTCACAGGGCATCGACTTAGTGGTGAACGGTTCACCGGAGTGTCCGTGCCGGTGAATTGTATACGGACTACTTTGTGTAACAGCCTGATTACCGGCGGTTACATGAGGGAATTTCAATAGATAATATACGCTCGTAGAAAGTTGCATGAATGGGTTTTCGGACAGGGGTTCAATTCCCCTCGCCTCCACCAGCTATAAAACCGCTGTTTTCCGGTTAATGTCCGGTTTACAGCGGTTTTTCCTATGTTTTTTACTGCAATATTTTTCACAGTTTTGCAGGATTCTGCACAGATTTGCAGTATTTTTCAAAACAAGTCGACACGAAAGCGACACGGTTACAGGTCATCAATTTTCCGGAGTACTCCGTCATAGAGTTTCGGGTTGACCGCCTGTAGCGTTGACATTAATTCGTCCATTACGTTCCATACTTTTTCGGCATTTTTCCCACCGACTGACAGCAGAAAATCACTTTTTCCGTAATCATCTATAACCTTTTCGGCTCTGATTTCTGACTGTCTTTCCGGCGGAAACATATGGTCATATATGCCATAGAACGTCGCTAACCGCTGGCAGTTCTGATACGATACCGGAGCATTTTCACACTCACGTATGGCATTTATGAGTTCCGTTTTTGTGAGCATGAAATCACCTCTTTAGTCTCTCTCGATTTCGTTAATACATTTTCTGATAGCCGATTTTGTTCTTTCGTTTTCGGCGGTATCAAGCATATTTTCAAGTTTTGAAATCATTTTTTCCCTGCTACCGTCACGACTGTAACGCTTTCTGCTGTAATTTCCGGAGGCTGTCCAGTCGTCACCGCTGTAGCCGTCCTCCTCAGACATACAGATTTTATCAATATTGTTTATCGTGTCCGTGAGTTTATGGACTGTTTCGAGGTCTCCGGCAGAAAGGTCTGATTTACGTGCTATTTTCCGAAGTTCTTCGTGAAATTTTTCCTTTAAGTCTTTAAGTTCGTGCATATTATCACCTCTTTTTTAAGTAGTCGGTGCAGTGCCGTCGATACTCGCAAGCCTGTTATCCGGCGAACACGAGGGCTTCCCGATAAGGCGGAAATTACCACCGGTGGCACTGGTAGAAACAGTTGTACTGTATCGGGTTCGGGTACGTATTCCGCACGCCGTCACCTGACTGCCACACCGATTTGTCAGCGGATATTCCACCGTTCCCGTGCCTATGGTTATTACTACAGGTGCATTTATGGTAGTTGTTGCCGGTATCTCCTGTGCAATGACGATACAGTATTTACAACCGTTTCCATAACTTCCGGCAGGAATATTTATCGTCAATGTACCGTCAGCGAATGTCACCGCCTGACTTATTATAAGTCTGTCGCAAAGTTTGCAGACCGATTTACAGGACATATTATCACCTCTCAGCAACAACCGGAGTTTCCGCAACCGCCGTTATTTGAAAATGTAGCCTGTCCGTAACAGTTTGTCGGGAAACTTACAGATGTCGGGGGCTGTACCACGTAAGCCGGTGTCGGACAGTCGTGACCGCTTCTGCGTAATATTTCTGCCCTGTTAGCGTCCATTGCCGCCATGAGTACGGCGTTCTGTGCTGACTGTGATGCGGAAAGCTGTAGCTGTGCTATTGTCTGTGCCTGTTCTGCTATACGCTGGTCTTTAGCTTCGATACGCTGTGCGGTGAGGGCGTCGAGAATCGCTCTTGTACCGTTGTTCTGACTGTCGATAATATCCCTTGTCGAGTTGCAAAGCGTATTCTGAATCGCCGTTGTGTTCGCCATGGAGTTGTAATTTACGCCGTCAATGGCTCTCTGTGTCTGACAGCAACAATCCGCAAGCTGTGACTGCAAAGCGTTCTGACCCTGCATAAGTGCAATATTCGTCTGATTAAAGCCCTGCTGTGTCTGATAACCAAGCTGACAAACTGCGTTATCAACACCGTGAAAACCATTCATAATAGCTGTATTCTGTGCGTAGAAACCGTCGCAAAGCCCCTGCTGAATACCTCTCACGCCGTTTTCAAGCTGACTGAAATTCATATCCTGACAGAGTTCGCCACGTGTCAGAGCTCCCTGAAATCCGGCGTTGTTACCGCCGAATCCTCCGCCAAAACCTCCGAATCCGCCCCACCCGAACATTCCGAAGATAAGGAAAAGAATTATCCATGAACTCCAGTTACCGCCGAAACCGTCGTTGCAGTTACCGTTGTTATTGGTGACCGCTGCAATGTCAGCCGGTGTCATTTCTGATGTTGTAATTGACATATTATGTCTCCTTTCGTTAAAAAAATTTATTTCAAGGCTATTGCCTCAAAAACCAAACATATTTTTCATTCCGTCAAACTGGCTCTGAATCTGCTGTGCTTGAGCCTGAGCTTGGTTAAGCTGTGCCTGACAGATTTTTCCGCTTGAAACAAGGTTATTCAAGACTTCATCAGGGTTTTTGCCTTTCATCTGTCCCATGAACTGCTGAAACATTGTCTGCATATTTGGACGTGTATTTTTGTTCATCATGTTAAATATCGGATTTGCCATTTTCATTTTCCCCTTTCTGCGACAATAATTTTGACATTGTTTCTTCAAATTCCTGACGTGTCACGTAATTTTCAAGTACGTTATTTTCCGGAGCAGATAAATTCTGTGTGGTACGCTCTGTAAAGTCGAATATCCTCAGTGGTTGCGGAATGCCTGACTGGTCTGTTGACTTTATGTAGAATACCGGTTTTTCGGAATCCATAAGCCATACTGACTGACCGTTAGCCACAACAAACGATTTTGCACCGGCTTCGCCCTGTACCCAGTTTATACCGTTCTGTGTAGGTGGATTTGCCTGTTGTGGCATCTGATACTGAGGGTAAGGCTGATACGGATTTTGGTAAAAATTAGGATATATCGGCATTTTTCAGACCTCTTTCTTCCAGTAGTAGACAGGGATTTCCTCACCGGAATCCCACGTATCGTAATAGTTTCCGTCAATGACCGTCACCACGTGCGAACCGGTTGCAAGTACGTATTTTCCGTGCGGATTGTCCCTTGCAAAGTCGGAAATGGTGTAACATTCCGGATAGTCCACCGGAATGACGTACCGTGTAAAGCCTTTGCTTCTGAGATAAGCTCCCCATACGGCGTTAGCGGAAGGCATATCTGACATCATGAAGCCCTGTACAGCGAGTTCAATATATATGCGTTCCCAGTCGTAGCCGAGGACTTTCGCTATTGACCTCACTACACAGTCGCCGACGCTTTTTCCCTGTGGATTCGGGTTATATTTCATGTACATTCTATCACCTGTTTTTTCTTTATTATAATAAAAAAACCGTCCGGAATCAATAAAATTTCCGTACGGTTTTCGTATGATTTTTGTATAGTTTTT
>JAAVHK010000014.1 GCA_014799765.1 Ruminococcus sp. | reverse complement strand
TCTTTAAGGAGAGTATATATGTATTATCTAAAAACTTCGTCGTCATTCGATTCGGCACATTTTCTTTCCGGATACGACGGCAAATGTAAAAATATACACGGTCACAGATGGGTAATAGAAGTAAGAATAAAAGGTAAGGAACTACAGAAATCCGGTAATGAAAAGGGTATGCTGACCGATTTCGGCAATCTGAAGAAAACAGTCCGTGACCTTGCGGAAAGTTTTGACCATTCATTGATATATGAAAAGAACACTCTTAAACCGTCAACTATTCAGGCACTCGAAGATGAGGATTTCCGGCTTATTGAAATATCGTTCAGACCTACTGCCGAAAATTTTGCACATTATTTCTATGATATTCTTTCCGCCGACGGTTTCGGGTTAGCAGACGTTACAGTATATGAAACACCCGATAACTGTGCAGTATACGGGGAGGAATGTTAAATGTTTCCGGTAGCCGAAAAATTTGTAAGCATAAACGGTGAGGGAAAATATGCCGGTGAACTCGCTGTATTTATACGCTTCAGAGGTTGTAACCTGAAATGCTCCTACTGCGATACGGTATGGGCAAATACCGGAGACTGTCCGGCGGAAATGATGTCGGTTGAAGATATTGTTTCATACGTCAATGAAGAGGGCATAAAGAATGTCACACTGACCGGTGGCGAACCGTTACTACAGGAAAATATTGATATACTGGTTGAAAGTCTTATGAAAAGCGGTCATAATGTGGAAATCGAAACTAACGGAAGCATTTCCATAAAAAATTTAAGTGAGAAGACATACAGACCTGATTTCACGATAGACTATAAATTACCGTCAAGTGAAATGGAAAGTTTCATGAATACCGGAAATTATGCATATCTTACTGAAAAAGACGTCATAAAATTTGTTGCCGGAAGTCTTTCTGACCTTGAAAAAACTACTGAAATTATAGAAAAATTCTCACTCACTGAAAAATGTCACGTTTATATAAGTCCGGTTTTCAGTAAAATCAATCCGGACGGAATAGTGGAATTTATGAAACTTAAACATCTTAATAAAGTCCGTCTGCAATTGCAGTTACATAAATTTATATGGAATCCGGACGAAAGGGGAGTATAATTTATGGACAAGGAAAAAATCAAGTACCACATAAGAGGCTTACTGGAAGCTATCGGCGAAAATCCTGACCGTGAGGGATTGAAAGAAACTCCGGAACGTGTAGCCGGTATGTACGAGGAAGTCTTTGAGGGGATAGGCTATTCAAATCACGAGATTGCCGAGATGTTCGGGAAAACTTTCGAGGTATCGGAAACCGGCTCTCAGACAGCAGTAGTAATGAAAGATATAACCGTTTTCAGTTACTGCGAACATCATCTTGCATTGATGTACGATATGACCGTAAATGTTGCGTACGTCCCGAAAGGCAAGGTATTAGGACTTAGCAAGATAGCACGTATATGTGATATGGCATCAAAAAGACTTCAGCTACAGGAACGCCTCGGACGTGACATTGCGGAAATAATTTCAGAGGCTACCGGCTCAGAGGACGTAGGCGTAAAAATAACAGGCTCACATAGTTGCATGACCGCACGAGGCATCAGAAACGCATCATCTAAAACCGAAACCCGTACCTATTGCGGAGCGTTCAGGGATAAAAGAGACCTACAGGAATTACTTGATTAATTAATAATTAAGAATTAACAATTAATAATTATTTTAAGGAATAAATATTTTATGTACGCAGATATATTGAAAAAGATAGTAAACAATTACGAATACTATAAAAATATTGCGGTAAATCTTGAATGTGTTGAATTTTCTTCAAAGTTTTACGACTGGTATGAATATCCTGTTGGAGCATATGTTACTATATGCAATTTTCCGAACGGCTATATAAAAAATAATTTTGAGCAGGCATATGTACAGACTATTTTAAGGTATATGTATTATATGGATAGGAGACGGAATAAAGATTTACAAGATATAACACCTGCTGAACTTCCCGAAGATATGGCAAAGAATAAATATGTATATGAACAATATATTACTTACCACGAATTACGAATGAACCACATCACAGAAGATTATCTGATTCAGAAAATAAAATCGTATACTGAATATAATGATATTCCAAAAAGTGAGATAAATTCAGTTATTCCATATCTGACCGGAGCAGAAATTATTGAAATCGGTGGTGACTGTCCGGAAGAATATTCTTTTATTTCAATAAAAGATAATTCCATTATGCTTATTGATTGCGGATTATGGGACTAAATAAGGAGGTTTTTTTATGAAAGCACTTGTACTTTTCAGCGGTGGTGTCGACAGTACAACCTGTCTCGCCATGGCTGTGGAAAAATACGGAGCGGAAAATGTTATAGCGTTATCTATTTATTACGGTCAGAAACACGACAAGGAAATTGAATCTTCCCGAAAAATAGCCGATTATTACGGCGTACAGCTTAAAACTCTTGACCTTGCATTGATTTTTGCGGATTCAACCTGCTCCCTGCTGACAGGTTCGGATACTGAAATACCTAAGGAAACGTATGCGGAGCAACTCGAAAAAACGGACGGCAAGCCGGTATCTACATACGTGCCTTTCCGTAACGGATTGTTTCTGTCATCTGCTTCGAGTATCGCATTATCTAACGACTGTTCAGTGATTTACTACGGTGCACACAGTGACGATTCCGCCGGTAACGCCTATCCGGACTGCTCCGACGATTTCAATAACGCTATGAATCAGGCGATATACTTAGGCAGTGGAGGTCAGCTTGAAATTATTGCACCGTTTGTCAACCTGACAAAAGCAGACGTTGTGAAGAAAGGTCTTGAATTAAGCGTACCCTATGAACTCACATGGAGTTGTTACGAGGGCGGTAATAAGCCTTGCGGTAAGTGCGGAACTTGTCGTGACAGGATAAGAGCATTTGAGTTAAACGGCGTTACAGACCCTCTTATGAAAGGATAATAAAAATGGCATTCGACTACAAAAAAGAATATAAAAAATTCTATATGCCTAAGAAAACTCCCGATATTATCGAAATTCCGGCTATGAATTATATAGCGGTAAGAGGTCATGGCAATCCGAATGACGAAGACGGCGAGTACAAAAAATCAATAGAAATTCTGTACGGAATAGCCTATACTATCAGAATGAGTTACAAAACAGATTACAAAATAGACGGTTTTTTTGAATACGTCGTACCACCGCTTGAGGGTTTCTGGTGGCAGGATAAAACCGGTAATATGGATTACGACAGAAAAAATGACCTGAATTTTATATCCGTCATAAGACTACCGGATTTTGTGACAGAAAATGATTTTGAATGGGCAGTTAAAGAAACAAGTCGGAAGAAAAAACGAGACTTTTCAGAAGCAGAGTTTATGACGTATAATGAGGGTCTTTGCGTACAGTGTATGCATACAGGTTCTTATGACACTGAACCCGATACAGTAAATCTCATGCATGAATACGCCGGAAAAAACGGTTATGCTCCTGATATAACCGATATAAGACTACATCATGAAATATATCTCAGTGACCCTCGTAAGTGTGATGTAACCAAACTTAAAACGGTTATAAGACACCCTGTTAAAAAGGAGAATTAATTTATTATGGAAAAACAGTCCGGAACGCTTATTTTAGGTGGAGTGACGTTTTAACTTGACGACTGCGAATATACAAGGCTGTACATTTTTGAGAGTGACGAATATGAAAATACTTTAACAATTTCATTTGATTTGAGATTCAAAGAAGCAATATTTGACGGTGAGGAAGTTTCGCCGTATATCTGCATGAATCAACATGAAACACATAAGTCTGAAATCAGTGAAATTGTCGGCGATACATATTCTGTGGACAGTCCGGAAGAGGCTGACGAAAGAGAAGATACGCTTTATATTTACGAACATGAACCTTTTGAAAAATACGTCTTTAAAATACTTGATGTATCCGGCAAAATGATGCATATCAGGATTGACGGAACGGCTATAACTGACGGCTATTCAGAACCCTATCAGACAGCCGATTTTTCAGGGGATTTCATGTTAAGATATAAATAAATTTATTTATGGAGGTATTCTATTATGGATATGAATTTTCAGGAAGAAATGAAGAAAATGTTTGAAGAAGTAATGAACGGTATAAAGACCGGTACTTCCGAATTTTTCGAGGAAAAATCCGAACCGGAACATAAAGAGACCGTTGTGAACAAGACCCGCTCCGACGAGGGTTTACAGAATCTCGGCAGAAAAGATACAAAGTACGCTACAGATTACGCACCGGAAGTACTGGAAACTTTCGATAACAAACACCCTGACCGTGACTATTTTGTAAAATTCAACTGTCCGGAGTTTACCAGCCTGTGTCCGATTACAAGTCAGCCGGATTTTGCGACTATCTATATATCATACATTCCTGATAAGAAAATGGTTGAAAGCAAATCGCTGAAACTGTATCTTTTCAGTTTCCGTAATCACGGAGATTTCCACGAAGACTGTGTGAACATCATCATGAACGATTTAATTAAACTCATGAATCCGAAATACATTGAAGTATGGGGTAAATTTCTTCCACGTGGCGGAATATCCATTGACCCTTACTGCAATTACGGCAGACCAGATACAAAATGGGAAAAACTCGCATGGGAAAGGCTCTCACACCATGACTTATATCCCGAAAAAGTAGATAACAGATAAAACAATTCATAATTAAGAATTATGAATTAAGAATTACAAAGATAAAAGGGGAAGGAAACATGAAAAACTTAGGGAAAAAAATATCAGCCGTAATGCTCTCAGCCATGATGCTTACAGGTTGCGGACAGGTGGTACAGAATATGCCTGACATACCAGTTATGAACAACGAACAGCCCGCCACTCAGCCGGAAACACAGTCCGGTGAAAATCAGCAATCAACCGCAAAGGGATATATCGCCGGAAACGTCGTCACCGATACCACAACGGCAGAAACTTCCGCCGTCGTNAAATCCGGTACTGTCGCTACGGAGTACAAGGCAAAAATAGCTACAGAAACCGCTACCGATACTACCACTACTACAATTTCACCGAACGTCACAAGAAATAACGGTATACAATACGGTACTACACACGTAGTAATAGTAAATCCTAATCTTGATACTTCCGGACTTACTAAAAGAACCGTCGCACAGGCAGAAACTACTACCGCCACTACTACAAAGACTACTGCAAAAAATACTACTACAACGACAACATCAGCTTTAAATACGGCTGTACCGGCAACTACTACCACCACTACTACAACTTCCGCCACAACGACTACTACTACAACAACCACAACAACTACTACTTCGACGACGACTACCACCACCACTACAACTACTACTACAAAACCGGATAATCCACAAGGGCTTCTTAATCAGATGTCACTGGAAGAAAAAGTCTATCAGATGTTCATGGTAAAGCCGGAACAGATTACCGGAGTTACGCCGACTACTTCCGCCGGTGAGACTACAAAAAACGCCATCACGGNATATCCTGTAGGCGGACTTATATATTTTGCGGATAACCTTGTTTCAGTATCTCAGACACAGTCCATGCTGGAGAACGTACAGCAATATGCAAAGGATTCCGCCGGTGTGGGAATATTCACGGCTATCGACGAAGAGGGCGGAGTTGTTGCACGTGCCGCACAGAAATTAGGTACTACAGCATTCTGGAATATGCAGTCATACGGCGAAAGAAACGATTATAACGAAGGCTATAATATCGGGTATACAATAGGTTCAGACCTTAAAAACCTTGGCTTCAATGTGGACTTCGCACCGGTTGCAGACGTGAATATAAATCCNNNNAACGAACTCGGNAACCGTATATTCAGCAGTGACCCGTCAGTAGTTGCGAATATGGCTACAGCAGTCGCAAACGGNTTGCAGAATGCCGGAGTTTCAGCGACATTCAAGCACTTCCCCGGTTTAGGAGCAGAAGACGGTAATACACATAACGATTCGTTCGTAGTAATAGACCGTACTGTTGAACAGCTCCGTGAAAGTGAGTTTGTACCGTTCCGCACCGGTATCGAAAACGGTGTTGATTTTGTAATGGTAAGTCACCAGATTGTGACAGGTTTCGGCGATAATCTGCCTGCTGACCTGTCGTACACGGCAGTAACAGAGTACTTGCGTAACGAACTTGGATTCGACGGAATAGCAATCACCGACGCACAGCAGATGAACACTATTTCAACGGTTTACTCATCAGGTGACGCCGCCGTAAAGTCCATACAAGCCGGTATTGATATAATTCTTATGCCGGAAAATCTTCCGGAAGCCGTAAACGCCGTATGCGATGCAGTAAATAANGGTTATATTTCAGAATCAAGAATTGACGAGAGTGTTTCAAGAATTNTAAACAAAAAATACGAACTCGGTTTATTTTAACATACGGAATACAAAAAAATTCCCTGCTCAGACAGGGAGTTTTTTTATTTAATATCCAGTATTTTCAGAAACATTTCATTTATTTCAGACCAGTTGTTTTTGCGGTCATCGGGGAGAGTACCGGCATATTTTTTTATATCCGTGATATTTTTTTCAATGTAACTGTCAAGTGCNGGAATATGTTTACCGGTAGCAGTTTCGGGAGTTTCAGTTTTTATCCGGATAAGTTCGGAAATTAAAGGTTTTATACTGTCTTCTGCTACAGCGTCGACGAGTTCGCTGAAAAGTACCGGCGGTGGCGTTTGGTTTTCGAGAATCCACAGACAAGCCATNATCGGACGTATCACATAGAANTANTTTTTATATTTNANNTNNTCCNGTNTNAGATANNNGTTACTGNTNGANANTGCTGTACTTATATAATGATANATTCCGGATTTACAGGAAAAAAAGCTGTCAATTTCCGGAGTGAGTTGCTTTATGATNTCGTGCGTACTGTAGACTATCGGGGAATGAATCCATTCAAAGACAGTCGGGTTAGAATTATGGAGCAGGCNTAAAGTTTTGGAAATATCCCAGCCGTTTATGTCGTAGACGTCATTCAGTTCACATTCGATTACATCACGGGTCTTTTCAAGACGGAGATAATAATTTTCCGGACGTACATAAATAAATCTNACATCATAATCGCTGTCGGGTGAAGCGAAACCCCATGCACGACTACCGGATTCAACTGCATGAAGAATTTTAATATTTTCGGTCTTTTCGGTTGTATTAAGTTTATCAGAAATATTTTCCCATACTGACATATAATCACCTCAGATTTATTCTAACATTTATTGTTATCAATGTCAACGGATTTTTAAATTATTGTATTGACATAGGAAAAAAAATGTTGTATAATATTACCGGCGGAAAAAATGTCAGCAGTTTTTGCCGTCATCTCCTGATAAGTCGCAAAGGAGCAATTATTATGAAAATTTCTAAAATGCACGGTATAGGCAATGACTATATCTATATAAACTGTTTTGAAGAAACGGTTGAAGAACCGGAAAAAGTTTCGGTTATCGTGAGTGACAGACACAAGGGCATAGGCTCTGATGGTCTTGTACTTATTATGCCGTCGGATAAAGCCGATTTCCGTATGCGTATTTTCAATGCGGACGGTTCGGAAGCCATGATGTGTGGTAATGCTACACGTTGTATCGGAAAATATGTCTATGATATGGGCATGACCTCAAAGACGGACATCACACTTGAAACAAATTCCGGAATAAAGTATCTTAAACTTTTTACCGAAAACAATAAAGTTAAACTGGTACAGGTTGATATGGGAAAGGCAATCCTGAATCCGACGGAAATTCCGGTGAAGTCTGATTCTGAAAGATTTATAAATCAGCCGGTGACGGTAGCCGGAAAGGTCTGGAATATGACCTGTGTTTCCATGGGTAATCCGCACGCCGTAATATTCACCGATAATGTGGACAGTCTTGACCTCGAAAAAATCGGTCCGGACTTTGAAAACCATGAAATTTTCCCGAATCGTGTAAACACTGAGTTCTGTGAGGTTATAGACAGTCACACCCTTAAGATGCGTGTATGGGAACGTGGTAGCGGTGAGACTTTCGCCTGTGGTACAGGTACGTGTGCTACAGTAGTAGCCGGAGTACTTAACGGAATATGTCCGTATGATGAGGAAGTACTTGTACACTTGCGAGGTGGTGACCTCCGCATAACATACCAATCCGACGGTACTGTAATGATGACCGGTGAAGCGGAGTACATCTGCGACGGAAATATTTCTGAAGAATTTATCAACTCAAAAAAGGAGAATGTCATATGCCGAAACTGAACGAAAATTTTCTTAAACTGGAAAAAAATTATTTATTTATAAATATCGCAAAAAAAATAAACGCTTTCAAACAGGCAAATCCCGAAGCTGATATTATCCGTATGGGTATAGGCGATGTTACACTGCCGATAGCTCCTGTGGTAGTCGAAGCTATGAAAAAGGCTTGCGACGAGATGGGTGTTAAAGAGACTTTCAAAGGATACGAAGACAGCGGAGCAGGTTACGACTTCCTGAAAAATGCGGTATCGGGTTATTATAAGTCATTAGGTGCAGACATTTCGCCGGAAGAAATCCGTATAAATGACGGTGCAAAAAGCGATTGCGGAAATATAGTCGATATTTTCGGGGACGATAATATTATACTGGTAACTGACCCTGCCTACCCTGTATACGTCGATTCCAATCTTATGAGTGGCAGAAAAGTAATATACGCCGATTCCAATGAAGAAAACGGATTCGCCGGTATGCCGGATTACGACGTACACGCCGATATTATATATTTATGTTCACCGAATAACCCCACCGGTTCAGTATATACCCGTGAACAGCTTTCCGAATGGATTGATTATGCAAAGAAAAACAACGCCGTAATTATCTATGATTCGGCATACGAGGCATTTATTACTGACCCTGATATACCGAGAAGTATTTTCTGTATCGAAGGTGCAAAGGAAGTAGCTATTGAAATGTGTTCACTGTCGAAGACCGCAGGCTTTACCGGTATGAGATGCGGTTATACAGTCATTCCGGACGCTCTCAGAGTAACCGCAAGCGACGGTACAGAAGTATCGGTATCGCAGTTGTGGGGCAGACGTCAGGGCAGTAAGTTCAATGGCGTATCGTATCCGGTACAGCGTGGTGCGGAAGCTGTATTCACTGAAGAGGGGCTGAAACAGATTCACGAAAATATAGCCTACTATCAGGAAAATGCACGCATTATATCTGAAACAATGTCTGAACTGGATGTCAAATTCACCGGCGGAATAAATTCACCGTATATATGGTTTAAGTGTCCGTGTGGTATGGGTAGCTGGGAATTTTTCGATACAATGCTTGAAAAGATAGCAGTAGTCGGTACACCAGGGGCAGGATTCGGAAAGAACGGCGAGGGCTGGTTCAGGCTGACAGCTTTCGGTGACAGACAGCGTACTATTGAAGCTATGGAACATTTCAGAAAACTTGTAACTGAATTAGAAAAATAAAAAGGAGTTTTTTTGGATATGTCAGGAAAAATCGGGCTTGTATTAAGTGGCGGAGGTGCTAAAGGTGCTTACGAAGTAGGCGTATATAAGGCACTTTCGGATATGGGCGTACTTCCGTATATAGACACCATAGCCGGAACATCTGTCGGAGCATTGAATGCCACTCTGCTGGAAAGTCAGGGGGCTGAATATGCACAGAAAATATGGAGTAATCTTAAAACATCTGACCTGCTGAATCCGGATACAGACCGTATTTCAAGAGCGTTGACGCCTTATAACAATCTTCCGAACCTGACATTCTCGAATCCTATAGACCGTGCAGTTTCAAACGGTGTAAATTTTTTCCGTACAATCGCACGTGGTGACGGTTTTATAGAATTTATCCGTGAGGGACTGCCTTTCAATCAGAAAAAAATAGCCGAACTTATTGACAATCACGTTGATTTCAAAAAAATACGCCGGAAATTGTATGTAATCTGTACGGATTATTTATCAACCCCGAAATTTTTCATACTGAATCAGCATTATCCGCAGACACAGAAAAAAATTATTCTTGCTTCGTCAACTCTGCCGGTAGTATACACCGGTACTGACGGTGTGGAAATAAACGGCATAAACTATTTTGACGGCGGTGTTGCCGGTGATGTCAGTAACACACCGGTATCGTGTCTGTATGATAACGGCTGTCGTAATATTATCGTGGTACATCTCAAGCGTGATTACGATATGTCAAATCAGGATTACATGAAAGACGCAGATATTATAAATATATTTCCGTCCAGAAGTCTCGGAAATTTCTTCACCGGAACACTGAATCTGAATCCGGTGAAAGTTCAGGCTGATATGGAACTTGGCTACAGAGATACCGCCTTATATCGTGACAATATAGTAAATATGGTGTATAGTATATAAAAGAAAATCCGGACAGTTTAAGCTGTCCGGAAATTTTTTTATTCTGCCCCTTTGCGTTTAAGTACCGCAATAATCATTTTCACAAGTATTTTAATATCAACTGCAAAATTTCTGTTTTTTATGTAGTCGATGTCCGTAGCTACCCATTCGTCAAATGGCATATCACTTCTGCCCTCTGTCTGACACGTACAGGCAAGACCAGTCTTGACAAGCAGTCTGTCCATTTGTTCCGGTGAATAGAGATAAACTTCTCTCGGAAGTGGCGGACGTGGACCTATAAGTGACATATCGCCCTTGAAGACGTTGAGGAACTGTGGTAACTCGTCAATGGAAGTTTTTCTG
>JAAVHK010000013.1 GCA_014799765.1 Ruminococcus sp. | reverse complement strand
AGCACTACTACGCTTTTTGGAGGAGCTTGTGGCGTACTTATGCTGTCGTTAGGAACTTGCGTATTCGGGGTGCTTGCACTTGCGCCGAGTGGTACAGCAGATACCGCCAGTATGGCACACGTAGCAAGAGTGGTTAATTTTTTGAATTTCTTCATTAGCATCAGACCTTTCAAATAATATTACAGGGTATAATTCATATCCCCGTGATTGCAATATAACTATAACATTTTTTTGTCCGTTTGTCAATAGATTTTGTGAAATTTTTATATATTTTATAAAAAAACGTCAATATGCACAAAAAAAACATTCTGTTTTTATGCGAAAAAACCTATGTTTTTTATTATAAGCTATGGACAAATTAAACAAAACATGGTATAATATTACTGAAACTACAGATATAATGCCATATGGCAGGAAAGGATTTATTTATTGTATGCTTTATGAAAAATCATGCGGTGCGATTGTTTACCGCAAATTTCACGGAAATACAGAAATTCTTCTTATCAAGCATATAAACAGTGGTCACTGGTCATTCCCGAAAGGTCACGTTGAAAACGGTGAGACGGAAGTCGAAACCGCTGTACGTGAAATAAAAGAGGAAACCTCTATAGATGTAATTATTGACCCTACTTTCCGTGAAACTGTTACTTATTCGCCGAAAAAAGACACTGTAAAGGTTGTTGTTTATTTTCTGGCGAAAGCAAGAAATGTTAATTTCATACCTCAGGAAGAAGAAATTGCGGAAATACGCTGGGTTGATATTTCATATGCCGGAAACATACTTTCATATGAAAATGACCGTACTATTGTTACAAGAGCTAAAAACGCCATTAAAAACACTCACTGATTTTTTTAGGGACTGCTTATGGCAGTCATTTTTTAATTTTTCTTTATTTCAGAAAGGGGAGAAAATATGCTGAAAAAAATTCTTGATAAAAATTCCTGTGCAGATTGCCGACTGTGCTGTATCTTTGACCGCTATGACATATGGGAAACTCCGGTATTTACTCCGGAAATCCGTGACAGAATACTTGAAGCAAAACCCGATACAGAATTTGCCGTAAAGGACGGCGGTTATATTTTCCGAGCGGAAAAATTTTCGGATGAGGGACTTTTTTCGTGTCCGGCACTGACTGAAAACGGCTGTATGTTAGGAGACGGAAAACCCTTTGACTGTCGTATATGGCCATATCGGATAATGGATATTTCCGGCAGACGTGCTATAACTATTGCTTCCATATGCGAGGAATTATATAACAGACCTCTTTCACAGCTTGTGGGATTTCTGAAAGGGGGTCTCGCCGGTGAGATTTTCAGATATGCGGATTTACACCCTGAAATCGTGAAACCATACTATGAAGGCTATCCGGTACTTATGTTTGAAACGGCAGAATGATATAAAGGGGGAAAAATTGTGGAGAGTACAGAAAAAAAATATCTTTGTTTCGCTGATTTTGAGTTTACGTGTGGTTACTGTATACATAAACTCGACAGTGAAATACTTTCGTCAGGGGTTGTAATATGCGACGAAAATTACATAATAAAAGAAAGATTCTATTGTACGTCAAGACCGAACCGCTATCCGAGAATGACGAAACAATGCAAGAAACTTACTAAACTTACACAGGAGGAAATAAATAAATCACCGGACAGTAACGATGTCATGAATATTATCTTAAGACTTGTAAGGAAATACAACATTGAAAAAATTTATGTATGGGGAAATTTTGACCGTACAGGGCTTTTGTCTGATACTAAACAACATCAGCGTTTCGGCAAGGAATGTGCAAATATCCAGCGTGTAGCGAAACGAATCTATGATATACAGGAAGATATTACAAAAAAGCTGAATTTTCCTGAACCTGTGAATATAAAGGAACTCGCTTCGGCATTTGATTACAAGCCACTTTCGGGAAGTTTTCATAATGCCCTGAATGATGCACTGGCATTATATGTGATATATAAGGCTGTACATACTGAAAATATATTCGGTAATGAAAAACTTGCGGAAATACGCCGTTCACGTATTGAAAAAATTGAAAAACGTCGTCAGGAAGCCCGGAAAAAACAGAAAGAAACAGCTTTTTCTGTACCGCTTACAGATACAGAAAAGCTGTATTATTCACATATGGACGAGAACAGCGACGAAGCAAGAAATTATATATATCTCCGCAGTAAGTTTGCCAGTTCCATGAAGAATAATCCCGAAAAAAATGATTTTCTTCTGCTTTATATGAAAACTCCGGAAAGATTCAAGGTTATTCCGAAAGAAAAATACAACAGGACTTTACAGGGATTATCCGAAAAGGCCGTGGGTTTTGAAAGGGAAAATTTTTCTGAAATTCTTTTAAAGGAATGTATGAATTTCAGTTCATTGAAACTGAAAATATAATCATTTCCGTTTTGAATATGACAGTGTACGGGCAATGCCCTGTATATCGCCGGAAGTAAAATTGATGTCATTTCTGAGGGTATTGATAATTTCTTCGGTCACAGGAGATTTATTTTTATCTGAATTTATGGTATTGAAATATTTCACGGCGATTTTATTTATATCAAGAACATTTTCGGCGTAAATTCGGGCATTTTTTTCAATTTTCAGTCTTTCCGAAGGATTTTCAGCAAGTTCTTTAAGAGCCTTATATATTTCACCGGATTCATTTAACTCGCCCATTTTTTCGACTGACGGTATTTTCATACAGGCGTTATCGGGAATTTCAGAAAAACTTCCTGTATCGTTCACGATTGCACACTTACCTTTGGCAAGAATACGCATAAGACTTCCGCTTGTCTCGCCGTTGTAGGGATAGCGTAAATTCATACATATATCAGACATATCAATATATTCCTTGAATTTTTCAATACTGGTATAACCTGTTATAGTAACGTAATCCTGAAGATTTCCGGAAGTTATAAAGTTTTCAAGTTCCGCCTGAATATCCGGAGCAGGTTTGCCGACAAGCATTAAATGAATGTTGTTTATTTCTTTTTTAAGTTCGGAAAATGCTTTAAGAAGCGGAATTATTCTTTTTGTACGGTGTATGCCTCCGAATGCTGAAATAATAGTTTTATCTGTCGGAAAATTGTTTTTTATTTTTACTGATTTACTTTCGGTAAGCGGAAGTATTTCGGCATATAACGGAATTACGGTAACATTTCTTGCTATATTTTTTTCAAGTAATTTTTTTCTTGAATACTGACTGTGTACAATAATTCGGTCTGCCGAATCGGTAATATAACTGTTAAGTTCCATACCGTATAAATCGGGATTCGCTGAACCGTTCCGGAGAGCATTTATATAATTATTGCAGTCCGGAAAATCATTGTCAATGAAATTCTGATAAAGACTGTAATTACCTTTACATAGGGTCACGGCATAATGATAAAAAGCTCCGTGTAAATTGTAGTCGTGAAGTACTACAGTACCGTGATATTTCCTGATATACTGGTACATATAGAAATGATATTCAGAATTGCCCATCTGAAAAACAGTGTCTTTATAATTCTGGTATCGTATAGGATACGAACGGTGGCTATATAACGAAACATTTTCAGGGAAAATACAGTCAGCATTGTAGGTTTCCTCAACAAAAACGTCTATATCAAAATACCTGCTCAAAGCGTTTATAATGTCGTAACTGTAGTCAGAAATACCGGATTCAAGCGGTGGTAACGGTGTAAAAATTGCTATTTTGGATTTTTTGTTTTCGTTTTTGGATAAATCTACTTTATTTATATTGATGTCATTTATGAGAGAGATTATATTATCATTTATATTATCCCAGCGATATAATTCGAGACGGTTTCTGCATTTTGCGGTATATTCAAAAAGAATTATTTTGTTATCTAACATTTTTATCAGACCGTCGGCTATAGACTGGTCAATATTTGCGTTTACCAGCATAGCGGAATCACCGGCGATTTCCCTCAGACTTGAATTATCGGCAGTAAGTACCGGAGTACCACACGCCCATGCCTCGACTATAGGCAATCCGAAACCCTCATATTTTGACGGAAACGCCATTAAAGTAGCTAAATTATAGAATTTAAGTAATTCTTCGTCCGAAACAAAACCGGTAAAAATTACATCGTTTTCTACATGATGCGATACTGCGACGGATTTCAGATTTTTAAGACCATTTTCAGATAACTTGCATACGACGACAAGCTGATATGAATTTCTTATATTATCCGGCAGGAGAGAGTAAGCACGTATAAGCCCGTCGAGATTTTTCCGACTGTCTTCACCGCCGGTACACATTATGAAAGGTTTTGTTATACCGAACTTGTCCAGCATAAGCGATTTTTCAGTATCATCAATGTTGATAATCCTGTAACGGTCATCTACTGCACCCCATATTGTATGGATATTTTCCGGACTGAATTGCAGATAATTCACGAGGTCATTTTTTACACTGTCTGAAATGACAAACAATCTGTCAGCCCACCGGAGATTATCGACGCATTTCATGTACCATTCATAAGTATTTTTATCGGAAAGATACTTTTCTTTCATGACATACGGTATTATATCATATACTGTAGCGATTACTTTCACGCCGGTAAACCATTCTTTTTTATATTGTATGAATGAATGTTCAAACGGCGACGTTATATAGAAAATATCGATATTGTTTTCACGGATATAACGTTTTATTACGTTGCCTATAATATCGCTGTAAACTTCGCTCTGGAGAAGTACATTGTTTTTTCCGGTGTCTATGAAATCTTCCGTGAAATTGTCGTTTGTAATCATAGGTGACATACTGAAATTCCGGTCAATCATGTTCAGAAAGAAGTACTTGTTTCTGCCGTCACGATTAATCATGCCGGTGAACTGATTCAGTGCGTAATTGCCGATACCTCTGTTTCTGCTCATATAGCCGAGAATCGCTATAGAATCAAAAGCGATATTCATAATTTTATATCCTCCTGTCGAATGTCTATAAATATTGAATTTATTCCGGTGAAAGCAAATTCCCGATAATCATTTTTCTGCATCAGTTCAAGGATTTCATAGTTTTTCCGACCGGCTGGCAGACCGTTCCGGTATTCTATCATTTCGCATATTATTACAAGCGGTCTGAATGTTTCAAAGTCGGTCATTTTAAGTATTGAAAGCTCCATACCTTCAATGTCGATATTCATAATATCGGGTGCAGTTTCCGGAAAATATTCCTGAATGATTTCATTTATCGTGACTGAATCAACAGTAATTTTTTTGGTTATCGCAAGAGCGGGATTTTCTTTTATGAAATTCAGTGCGGACTGATAGTCAGTGGTGGAAAGTCCGTCACCGTTCATGATATAGAAATCAAGTTTTTCACCGGATTTTTCGGCAAGACATTTGTTTATTACAGTATCTTCCGGACGTTTTTCAATGAGTTCCCTTGCGAGTTCCGGATTTGCTTCTACAAGTATGCCTCTTGCCCCCTGTGCGTAGAAATTATACGTATTACTCAGATAAAAAGCGTGATTCGCACCTAAATCGAGATAAGTTCCTATCTTCCGACCCAGTGTATTGAAAATATATTTTATAATGCTGTCCTCACCGGATTGCGAAAATGTCATATTGATGTTTTCGAGGGAATTACGCATATTATTTATGGATTTTTCCATTTCAGAAATATATCTGTCATTCTGTGTGATATATTTATCAGTTTTTTCTATATACAGATTCATTTCTGAAATTTTCTGTGACATTTCAGCTATTTTGTCGTCGAGTGCCTGAACGGTTTCGAGACGTGAATTTATTGAATTTATTTCAGCGTTGACTTCCGCCGAAAAAATATTATTGGCGGAATTGTAATCGGTCTGCTGAATCATGCACGGCTCTACAAACCAGAAAGTCATACGGCGGACGAATCTTTTTACAAGACGGGTTATTTTATGTTTAAAACCGTCCGCCTGTATCGGACGATATGAACGGTTTACAGAAGTCTTGTTCATTCTGTCGAGGGAATCAAGCATTTTTATATTAATTATATTTCCGGAAAAATTATTCTGCGGAATGATTTCATTATTTCCGGAAAGTTTTTTCATAATAATATCTGTTTCGAGTTCGTCATAAATTATACTCAAGATTATAACCTCCATTTATGCGGAATACTGAAAAATCCTGTACTTCTGTCATCGGAAATCACTTCAAATTCGCAGTAATTCCGGAAGAAGTCCATAGGTGTGCCGTCTACGTCAACCACGGCGACATTAAGAATATATTTTCCGGAAAGCAACGGAAGATTTTCTATTTCAACTGCAATGAATCCGTCAGATTTTTCGGGATTTATTTTAATTCTGTCAAGTTGCGTATTGTTACCGTAAAGACATCTGCCGTCTAAATCGTAGAAACCGAATCCGAAAACATATTCTTCAAGTTTTTTGTTGACGTGATAATATATTTTTATCGTAAGTCTTTCGCCGGTACGGAAAATTCTTGAATCTTTGTTCAGAGGGTTCAGCATTTCAGCTTTTCTGATTTCAATGAATTTAAGTCCGAAACGATTGGCAGAATAGTCTATACCGCCGTTATCTTCCGGCACTTCTTCGGAAACTTCAGTAATTTCTTCGGGTTCAGGTTCGGGGACCTGTTCCGGAGCGGGTTCAGGTTCTGTTTTTGATTCGTGTTCAATTTTTTTGTCATTCATGAAACTGAAATAAGCGTCTACGACTTCGGCGGAACGTCCTTCACGGACTATAACGCCGTCATTTAACCATATAGCCTTGTCACAGAATTTTTCTATAGTAGACAAATCGTGCGTTACTATGATAATAGTCATACCGTGTGCCTTTAGTTCACGGAGACGGTTGAAACATTTAGTCTGAAAATTGGTATCACCTACTGCAAGAATCTCATCAATTAACAATATATCCGCATCAACGTTTATCGCTACCGAAAAAGCAAGTCTCATGTACATACCGGAAGAATAAGTCCGCACCGGATTGTCAATGAAATCTTCGAGTTCAGAAAATTCAACTATTTTATTGAAGCGTGCGTCGACTTCTTTTTTTGTAAGTCCGAAAATAGAAGCGTTTGTATAGATATTTTCCCGTCCGGACATATCAGGGTGGAAACCTGCTCCCAGTTCGATAAGGCTTGAAACTCTGCCTTTCATGACTATCTCACCGCTGTCGGCGTACATAATTTTAGTCAGGAGCTTAAGTGTGGTACTTTTTCCGCAACCGTTATGACCTATAAGCCCGACTGCCTCACCCCTGTGTACCTGAAAACTTATACCGTTCAATACAGTACGTTCTTCATAGCGGGTACGCTTCCGGAACAGTAATTTTTCCTTGAGTTGTGAACCTTTATCGAGATATACCCTGAATTTTTTGGTTATATTTTTTACATCAATAACAATATCATTCATTAGAGTTCCTCCGCAAAGTGTCTTTGTAATTTAAGGAAAATAAAGTGTCCGGCAACAAGAAACAGTATTCCGAGTATAACCGACGACATAAGGCTTGAAAGTTCCGGAATAGTCTTGTAATAGAGAATATCACGGTAACAGTCAATGATGTGTGTCATGGGATTCAGATTGAATACCGGCAGAAGATTTTCCGGTACTATTGACTTATCGTACATGATAGGTGTCATGTACATCATAGCCATTGTGACTATACCTAAAATGTGTTCTAAGTCACGGAAGTATACTGTAACCGCCGAAACTATAAGGGCTGTACCGAGTGCGAGAATATATTCAACAAGCATAATCGCCGGTAAGTACAGTAACGCCACAAAACTGAATCCCGTACCGGAAAATATAATCACGGCAAATACTACTATGAAACTTAAAAGCATATTCACGAAACAACTTGTCACGTATGAAATGGGTATGACCTGTCGGGGAAAATAAATCTTCTTTACTAAATCTTTCTGTGCTACTATAGATGCTGAACCACCCGTCACGGAAGCTGAAAAGAATATCCATGCAATGAGGGCTATGAAAAGATATAAGTAATATCTTTCAATATCGGTTTTAAGTATAACCTTGAATACCATTGTATACACAACAAGCTGTAACAACGGATTTATGAAAGTCCATAGAAAACCAAGTACAGAGCCTTTATAACGTCCCCTCAGGTCTTTTCTTACAAGACTTATTATCATATGTCTGTAGGCGTAAATTTCTTTTAATGTGTTCATAACGTCTCCTTTTCGGATTAAATTATATATATTATATCATGGTATATTAACAGCTGTCAATGAAAGATTTTCCGGTGTGTTGTTTTTATTTTCCTGTAAATCACTTGATTTTATTCAGAAAATATGCTATAATACTTAAAGTATTAAAAATAAGTGAAATATACATAAAGGAGAATAATATGAAAAAATTTCTTTCAGTTGTCAGGGAAATAAAACCATTCAGCATAGTAATGCTTACGGTTGCCGGAATAATAAACGCTTTCGGAATAACAGTTTTTCTTATGCCGGTTAAACTATACGACAGCGGAATATCAGGCACATCAATGTTACTGTCGCAGGTAACTCCGGAATGGTTGTCACTATCGGTATTTCTTATCATACTGAATGTACCGCTGTTTCTTTACGGACTGAAAAAACAGGGAGCAGGATTCACATTCTGTGCTATATATACAGTAGGTATATACTCTGTTGTTTCATGGTTGATAACTGATGTTCTGCCTGTAGATGTAAGTATAGCCTCACCGCTTGCGGGAACGGATTTGTTATTATGTGCGTTATTCGGCGGAGTGATTTCCGGTATGGGAAGCGGTCTGGCGATACGTTACGGCGGAGCTATGGACGGCATAGAAGTAATTGCAGTCATCTTTGCAAAGAAAATAGGTTTATCCGTCGGAAATTTTGTGATGTTCTATAATGTTGTACTGTATATCATATGTGGACTTGTCATTAACAGCTGGATTCTGCCGTTATATTCGATAGTTACATATGTTGCCGCCATGAAGACGGTTGACTATATAGTCGACGGTTTACAGCGGTCAAAATCCGCTATGATAGTTACTTCCGAACCTGACAGAATATGTCGGGAACTTATGGAAGAGTTCGGATGCGGAATAACCCTTATTGATGCTAAAGGTGGTTTTTCCGGAACTGACAGGAAAGTTCTTTACTTTGTAGTGAACAGATTTCAGGTTATGAAAATGCGGAATATTATAAAAAAACATGACCCTCTTGCATACATAACATTAACGGAAGTTGCTGATATATTTTCGGCAACCAAATAAAAAATCAAAGGGACGGTTTTTTCAGCCGTCCCTGTAAAATCTGTCATTTTATTAACTTCCGTATGAAGCCGAGAATGATTCCTACAATAAATTCAAAGATACCTGTTGTGAAAAGAAATACATTGAAATTTGTCATAAGTTTTGAGATAACATAGAAAAGTACGTGATTTGTCTGACTGTACACCACCGGCGGAGCTATGAAGCATACCGCCCCGACTATCAGCAGAATAACTCCGCCTGTTTTGAAAATATTTTTATAGAATCCTGTAAGATAACGTCCTTGCTTGTCCACGATAACCGCAATCCATATCATGAATACACATATCAGTGCGAGAAGTATTCCGAGTGTGACCGGTGAGAAGATATAGCTTACAAGACGTAAATCGAAACCGGTGCGGACTTTCCACGAATCCACAGAAAGAAGATTATCCGCCTGACCGTCCGTGATATTATATATCATATTTGAAAAATCGTCTCTGCTGAGATTATTATAACCCGATTTATTGAACATATATTCTGCAATTTCCTCACTGGTGAGTGTGGGTTGCTGACCGCCGTTAAGAAAGTAATCGGCATATATACGGACTTTTTCGCCTGTAAATTCCGGTATATCGAGACCGAGAACAAAATTTCTGAAATCATTTTCGCCAGCCATACCGAAAGTTATATTATAGAAATCTGATTCGTTATAGAGATATTCATTTACATCATAAGTACCATTGTATTCAGCGTCAAGGACTTTTTCCATATCTAGACTTTTTATACCTTTTTCAACAGACGCTCCCGAAAAACCAAGTTTTATACAGAAAAGCATACTGAGTATGGCAACAAGGATTACAGTAATAAAAGTTACAATACCTGCTCCGAAAAGCCTGAAACCGTCAATTCTTACCGTTCTGTATTCCGGAACAGGTTGCGGATTATACGGCGGTATATTTTCGTATTCCGGCGGGTCGTAATAAGGCGGACGTTCTTCGTAGTCAGGGGTATATTCTTCATAGTCGTCTTCTTCGTCGTCGTATTCCTGATTGTAGTCATCTTCGTAATTATCCGGATTATTATTATAATTTTCCTTGATGTCTTCGTAGGGTATATACTGTGTAGCGGAGTTGTCATTGTAGGGGTCTCCGGACGGTCTGTTATAAGGCTTCGGGGATTCAGTATAGTTTTCTTCCGGCGGAGTTTCTTTTCTGACTTCGTTCTTTTTTCGTAAGACCAAATCCGGCAGAGGTTCATGTTTATGGACAGCCATTAATTCTTTCATTTTCTGAATTTCTTCCGGTTCAGCGATAACAGGTTCAGGGCTTATATGCTGAATAGGTTCAGTACTTCCGAAAAAATTTTCAAGTTCTTTTTCTTCGGAATTTTCTTCGGTGATATTTTCGACAGGTTTTTCAGGTGAAAATCCCCGTTGCGAGTTGCTTTCCGGAGTATAAAGCATATCTTCCGGAGATTCCGGAGCAGGATTTTCCGGTATGGGATTTGTTATATTTTCCGGAATACGCTTTATTTTTTTACCGCATACCGCACAGAAAATAGCATCATCATCAAGTTGGTTTCCGCAGAAGCGACAATACATAATCATTTTCCTTTCTTTACAGATTCACGTAAATGTTAATTTATATTATATATCATATAACGGAAGATGTCAATAATAACAGCCGGATTTTTCTTCAGGATAACAATTTCAATGATATATTCAGTGTTTTTATCTGCAAAGTGTATAATCGGGAGTGTTTCATATAAAAAAAATTATTTATTTTTTACAAAATTTCAAAATTTTATTGATTTTACAGATATAAAGTGCTATTATATAAATTAAAGAGTATTCAGGAGGTTGAACGGTATGAAAAAGGGCTTTATATTTTCAGGTATAGTCATTATTTTCGGCACAGTCCTTAGTGATTTGTGTCTGATTCATTCTGCCCGTTCACAACTGAGTAACTGCTTTACTGAATGTACATTCAGTGTATAAGAAACTTGGTTTTTGAGCCTCCGGCAGAAGTCGGAGGCTTGTTATATATCTGATTGGAAAAATTTTTCAGAAAGGAATTTTTTATATGAAAATATCAGGAGCAAAAATTGTTGTTGAAACCTTAATCGAACAGGGTTGTGATACTGTTTTCGGTTATCCTGGCGGACAGGTTATAAACCTTTTCGACGAACTCTATCTCTGTAGTGACCGCATAAAGCACGTACTTACGGCACATGAACAGGGGGCATCACATTCCGCTGACGGTTATGCACGTGCCACAGGCAAAGTAGGAGTTGTAATAGCAACTTCCGGACCTGGTGCAACCAATCTTGTAACAGGTATAGCCACAGCCTATCTCGATTCCGTACCTATGGTTGCAATTACCGGTAACGTACCATGCAGTCTTCTCGGACGTGACACTTTTCAGGAAGTAGATATTGTAGGCGTTACAATGCCTGTCACAAAACATAACTTCATTGTAAAAGATGTAAACGAACTTGCAGACACAATCCGTATGGCATTTAAAATAGCCAAATCCGGACGTCCTGGACCTGTACTTGTTGACATTCCGAAAGATGTACAGGCTTCATTATGCGAGTTTACACCGGAAAAACAACCAATTATTCCGTATCCGCTGAAATTCGCACCGGAAGAAGATTTGAAAAAAGCCGTTGAAATAATCAACGCCAGCGAAAGACCTTACATATATTTTGGTGGCGGAATAATTTCCGGTAAAGCGTCCGAAGAAGTTATAGCCCTTGCGGATAAAATTGATTCACCTATGGGATGTTCACTTATGGGACTTTCAGCAGTACCGGCAGACAATCCGAGATTTTTAGGTATGCAAGGTATGCACGGACATTACGCATCTTCAGTAGCGGAAGACGAAGCAGACCTTGTAATAGCACTCGGTGCGAGATTTTCAGACCGTGCCACCGGTGACAAAAAGCGTTTCGCAAAGAATTTCCGCATAATACATATAGATATCGACAATGCCGAACTTGATAAAAATATACCGGCTAATCTTTCGATACAGGGCGATATAAAGGACGCTGTTGCACGTCTGACGGCAATGGTTGAGGAAAAGAAACATGATACATGGTCAGCACGTGTACAGGAGTTAAGAGAAGACGAAGAACGTCGTATAGAAAGTGCAAAATCCGGAAGAGAGCTTGACCCGTTTGCAATAGTCGATATAGTAAGCGAATACGAAAACGACTGTAACATTGTAACAGACGTAGGACAGCACCAGATGTGGACGGCTCAGAGATACCCTCTTAAAAAGCCTCGTACATTCCTTACGAGTGGCGGATTAGGTACAATGGGCTTCGGAATGGGTGCAGCTATCGGAGCATATGAGGGTACAGGAAAAAGAAGTATTCTCTTCACTGGTGACGGCAGTTTCGGAATGAATCTCAATGAACTGGCAACATCCGTTACACAGGGAACTCCGTTGACAATAGTAATAATGAATAACGGCGTTTTAGGTATGGTACGTCAGTGGCAGACGCTCTTCTTTAACAAGCACTATTCAAATACAACCCTCGACGAAAGAAAAACCGATTTCGTAAAACTGGCAGATGCTTTCGGTGCAAAGGGTACAAGAGTTTTCACAAAAGAAGAACTCCGTAAGGCTGTACAGGATTCATTCGCATATGACGGAACATACATAATTGACTGTGCTGTTGATTGCGACGAGTTTGTACTTCCTATGTTGCCCCCTGGTGGCTCTATCGACGATATTATTACAGAAATAAAGTGAGGTGATTTCCAATGGCTAAACAGTACGTAATAGGAGCAATCGTTTCAAACATTGCCGGAGTACTCTCAAGAGTTTCCGGAATGTTCACGAGACGTGGTTTCAATATAGACAGTCTCACGGTAGGCGAAACTGAATCGGCTGAATTTTCAAGAATAACAATAGCATTTCACGGTGACTCAGACGTTAAAGACAGGATTATAAAGCAACTCGATAAGATTCACGACGTAAAAGCCGTTGAAGTTCTTGACAGTCAGGAAACAGTCACACGTGAACTTCTTCTTATAAAGGTTAAAAACAGTCCTGAAAACCGGCAGGACATCATGACGGCAGTAGAAATATTCCGTTCAAAGATTGTCGATTATTCACCGTCGTCACTCACTATAGAACTGACCGGCGAAGTAACAAAAATAGACGCTTTTATAGAACTCGTAAGACCATACGGCATTATGGAAATGTGCCGTACTGGCATAGTAGCTGTCGAAAGAGGCGAAAACTGTCTGAAAGCGTAATAAACTGATTATACGCCGATAAGGCTATAATATATATTTTAATAAAAAGGAGTAGTTCAGAAATGGAAAATACTGCAAAAGTTTTCTATGAACAGGATTGTGACCTGTCACTTCTTTACGGTAAGACAATTGCCGTAATCGGATACGGTTCACAGGGACACGCACACGCCCTCAACGCCAAGGAATCACTCGGCGAAAACGGCAGGGTAATTATCGGACTTTATGAGGGTTCGAAGTCATGGGATAAGGCTGTAAAACAGGGCTTTGAAGTTTATACAGCTTCCGAAGCTGCTAAACAGGCAGATGTTATCATGATTCTCATAAACGACGAAAAACAGGCTGATATGTACAAAAAGGACATCGCACCGAACCTCGAAGCAGGTAATATGCTTATGTTCGCACACGGTTTCGCAATCCACTTCGGACAGATTGTACCGCCAGCAGACGTTGACGTTACCATGATTGCACCGAAAGGACCAGGACACACAGTACGTTCAGAGTATCAGGCAGGAAAGGGCGTACCGTGTCTCGTTGCCGTACATCAGGACGCTACAGGTAAGGCTAAGGAAATGGCACTTGCATACGGTCTCGCAATCGGCGGAGCAAGAGCAGGCGTACTCGAAACAACTTTCAGAACGGAAACAGAAACTGACCTTTTCGGCGAACAGGCTGTACTTTGCGGTGGCGTATGTGCGTTAATGCAGGCAGGTTTTGAGACACTCGTTGAAGCAGGTTATGACCCGAGAAACGCTTACTTTGAGTGTATCCACGAAATGAAACTTATCGTTGACCTTATCTATCAGAGCGGATTTGCCGGTATGAGATATTCAATATCAAATACTGCTGAATACGGCGATTACATAACAGGTCCGAAGCTTATTACTGACGAGACAAAGAAGACTATGAAGCAGATACTGAAAAACATTCAGGACGGTTCATTTGCTAAGGAGTTCTTACTTGATATGTCACAAGCAGGCGGACAGGCACATTTCCGTGCAATGAGAAAACTTGCTTCTGAACATCCGTCCGAAAAAGTCGGCGAGGAAATCAGAAAGCTGTACAGCTGGAATAACGAAGAAGATAAATTTATCAATAACTGATAACTGGCATTGCTGATATTGCAATCCGGAACTTTATGCGGGTGACGGTTCATAACAAGTGCCGTCGCCTGTTTTTTAAATATATTATTTCAGGATATAATTAATAATGAGTAAAATAACTATTTTAGTTGGAAGTATGCGAAAAGGTGGAAATACTGAATTACTCGCCACAGCATTTGCGGACGGTGCAAAAAATCATCATAATGTTGAAATAATTTCCGTAGCGGATTACGATATAAATTACTGTATTGGTTGTAATTCGTGCTTTAAAAGTGAGGGAAACAAATGTTTTCAGAGTGATGATATGTACCGGATATATGATAAACTTATTGATACGGATATATTGGTAATAGCTTCTCCGGTATATTTTTACGGTATAAGTGCAGAACTGAAAACAATAATTGACAGATTACATACACCTATGCGAAACAGATTCAGAATAAAAAAACTTGCATTGATATTAGTAGGAGCGTCAGTTTTACCGGAATTATTTGATTCAATAAAGATACAATATCAGCTTATTCTGAATTTTTTTAATTTGGAAGATGTCGGTATGATACTTGTAAGAGGTGCTAAGGAAAAAGGAGAAGTTTCTGATAGTTCGTTATCGGAAGCGTATAATTTAGGATTTTCAATCAAGTAAAAAATTAATATTAGATACTGATTTAAAAGTGAGGTAAAAAAATTATGAGTGAAAATTTTTTCTGTTCAGGGGTTGAAAAGTCGTCACAGCGTTCACTTTTCAATGCCCTCGGAATGACTAAGGAAGAAATGAAACGTCCGCTTGTAGGTATAGTATCTTCTTATAATGAGATAGTCCCCGGACACATGAACATTGACAAGATAGTTGAAGCTGTAAAATTAGGTGTAGCAATGAACGGCGGTACACCGGTAGTATTTCCGGCAATAGCAGTATGCGACGGTATAGCAATGGGACATACCGGTATGAAATACTCACTTGTTACACGTGACCTTATCGCCGATTCTACGGAATGTATGGCACTGGCACATCATTTTGACGCTCTTGTAATGATTCCTAACTGTGACAAGAATGTACCAGGACTTCTCATGGCAGCCGCAAGAATAAACGTCCCGACTATATTTGTCAGCGGAGGTCCTATGCTGGCAGGACACGTAAAGGGTAAGAAAACCAGTCTTTCAAGTATGTTCGAGGCGGTAGGAGCGTATACCGCCGGAAAAATGACTCTCGAAGACGTCGAGGAGTACGAAAATAATGCCTGTCCGACGTGTGGTTCATGTTCCGGTATGTACACCGCAAACTCCATGAACTGTCTGACAGAAGTTCTCGGCATGGGATTAAAGGGAAATGGTACTATACCGGCAGTATATTCGGAGAGAATAAAACTCGCCAAAATGGCAGGTATGCAGGTTATGGAACTCTACAGAAAGAACATCAGACCCCTTGACATCATGACGGAAAAGGCATTTATTAACGCTCTCACAGCGGATATGGCTTTAGGCTGTTCCACAAACAGTATGTTACATTTACCGGCAATCGCCAACGAATGCGGAATTGACATAAATCTTGATATTGCAAATGAAATCAGTGCGAAAACACCTAATTTATGTCATCTTGCACCGGCTGGACATACCTATATGGAAGACCTCAACGAAGCCGGTGGCGTTTATGCTGTACTGAACGAACTTTCCAAAAAAGATTTAATCAATCTCGACTGCATAACAGTTACCGGAAAGACAGTAGGCGAAAATATTTCAAGCTGTATCAACAAAGACCCTGAAACAATCCGTCCGATTGAAAACCCGTACAGCGAAACAGGTGGTATAGCCGTACTCCGTGGAAATCTCGCCCCTGACAGATGTGTAGTAAAAAGAAGTGCAGTCGCTCCGGAAATGCTTGTACACAGCGGACCTGCCCGTGTATTCGACAGCGAAGAAGAAGCTATAAAGGTAATCTATGAGGGCGGTATAAAATCCGGAGATGTTGTAGTAATCCGTTACGAAGGTCCTGCCGGTGGTCCTGGTATGCGTGAAATGTTATCGCCTACTTCTGCAATACAGGGAGCAGGTCTCGGTTCTACGGTAGCACTTATCACGGACGGACGTTTCAGCGGTGCAACACGTGGTGCGGCAATCGGACACGTTTCGCCGGAAGCTGTAAACGGTGGTACAATCGCATACGTAAAGGATGGCGATATAATTTCAATAGATATTCCGAACTACAGTATAAATCTTGAAGTTTCCGACGAAGAACTCGCTGAACGTAAAAAGACTATGCCTATCAAGAAAAAGGAAAATATTACAGGTTATCTTAAACGCTACGCATCTATGGTATCAAGTGCGGATAAGGGAGCTATAATAAACAGAAAGTAATTATTTATGACTTTTAAATTAAATCAACTGTTTTTTGATGTTCCTAATGAAAATAATGATTATGTATCATATCAGAATAAACTTAAACCAAGATGTATTTTTAGTAATACAGAACTTAAAAATCTTTTTTATGAACACTATAAACTGATTATGAAAACTGTTGAAAACGAAATCACAACATATATAAATAATGAAAATTTATGTAATGATTATGAAGATATGTTCCCACGGAAGAGTTTTCTTACTGGTGAGTGGTATATAAGTGAAATTGATTTTGATGATACAGATTATCTTTCAGTTAATACTGCTTTTATCGGCACTGATTTAGGATATAAAGATGATTATTTAGGTCTGGAAGTTCATTTATATTACGACAGCAGAACAGAAAGTTTTATTTTTAATGGTATTGACAGTTATGCTTTATAAATCATAAGGAGATATTTATATTATGGATAACATTAAAGATTATATTAAAAGTCTTGAAATTAAAGATATTCCGTGGAACAGAATGATTACAGCATACGGTACAGCGGAAAAGTTTCCGGAATTTTTCGCTGTTCTGGAAAAAATGCAGAGTGTTGACGATATGAATGATGCTTTAGATAATATTCTGTCGGAAGTTGAACATCAGGATTCACTTTATCAACCTTTGCCGTTTGTAATGATTTTCTTTAAAAGACTGCTGAAAAAAACAGAAAATATTCATACTCCGGAGTCTGAATGGCTTGCGAAAGAAATTCAGCATACTTTTGAATGGATTCTTGACGCCTGTGATTATAAGGTATACGAATTTCCCCACGGAGACCCAATACTTGATTTTGCAGAAATGCTTGAAGATAAATATTTGCTACCAAACTATTATTATGAATTATGTTTTGAGGCAGATTATGAACACAGCATAGTTTACTATACTAAAAGAATTATTGACGGGAGGTTTAATTCATGGGCAGTGAAAGAAGATATATAGATAACCTGAATATCAGTGACATTCCGTGGCACAGAATGATTACAGCTTATGAAACGGCTGAAAACTATCCGGAATATCTCAGGATTCTTGATGAGATGAAAGACCTTGACGAAGTAAAAACGGCGTGGTATAGTATTTCAGACTTTGAACATCAATCAACACTTTATACACCTGCACCGTTTGTGATTGTTTTTCTTGTAAGAATCTATGAAAAGGCAAAGCAGATGGATAATCCGGTTGCCAAGTGGCTTGCGGATAAACTGTCAGACGAGTTCAGATATTATCTGCAAGTATGCGATGAGACAGAAAATGCTATGGAACACGCTGACCCACTGGAAAATATGTCGGATATTCTGAATGATAAATATCTGCTTCCGGAGGGGTTCGACCTCGACCCCGAATATGACGACGATGACGAAGATGATTTTGATGTTGACGAGTTTATAGTCAGTCTTTTTCCAAAAGATTTGTTTTACAGCCTTTATTATTATACAAGGAAAATACTTTCCGAAATAAAATGAATTTCAATATCAGGTCATTATATATATGCGTCAGGGATATGGACAGGGCTATTGAATTTTATGAAAATTTTTTTGAAAGACAGGTCACGGAAAAAGACGATATATACAGTGTTTTTGATGTAAATGGCTTTCGGTTCGGATTGTTTGCATACGAAAAAACAGGTGAAGAACATAAATTCGGAAGTAACTGTCTGCCGAGTATAAGTGTGGAGAGTGTGGAAATTCTCAATAAAAAAATCAGTAATATGAAATTATGTTTTCCGCTGACCAGAATCGGCAGAAACTGGGTAGTTGAAATTATTGATTCTGAAGGCAATCACATTGAACTTACTGCACCAGTAACATAAAAACAAATAACTTCTTAAGGAAGTTTATTATAAAAAAATCTGAAAGGAATGATTTAAAAAATGGGTATGACAATGACACAGAAAATTCTTGCATCGCATGCAGGACTTGAAGCGGTTCAGGCAGGACAGCTTATACTTGTAAATCTGGACTTGGTACTCGGAAATGACATAACATCACCGGTTGCAATCAAGGAATTTTCAAAACTCAACAAGGACGGAGTTTTTGACAAGGAAAAGGTAACAATGGTTATGGACCACTTCGCACCAAACAAGGACATAAAAGCCGCTGAACAGTGCAAAATGTGCAGAGATTTCTGTGGTGAAAAAGAGGTTGTACACTTCTATGACGTCGGAAAAATGGGTATCGAACACGCACTCTTGCCGGAGCAGGGACTTGTTACATCCGGAAATGTTGTAATCGGTGCGGATTCGCATACGTGTACATACGGTGCATTAGGTGCATTTTCTACGGGAGTAGGTTCTACCGATATGGCTTGCGGTATGGCTATCGGTAAGGCATGGTTTAAAGTTCCGTCGGCTATAAAGTTCAATCTCACAGGCAAGCTCCGTAAGTACGTATCCGGTAAGGACGTTATACTTCATATTATCGGAAAAATAGGTGTCGACGGTGCTTTATATCGTTCAATGGAGTTCACAGGCGAGGGACTTTCTTCGCTGTCAATGGCAGACCGTCTCTGTATAGCTAATATGGCTATCGAGGCAGGAGCAAAGAACGGTATTTTTGAAGTAGACGACATAACACTTGAATACGTAAAGGCACACGGTGCTAAAGAACCGACGGTTTATAAGGCTGACGAAGATGCGGTATACGACGAAGTAATAGATATAAATCTTTCTGAAATCGAACCTACTGTATCTTTCCCGCACTTACCGGAAAATGCTAAGACATTCGACGAAATCGGGGATATAGCAATAAATCAGGTTGTAATAGGTTCTTGTACCAACGGCAGACTTGAAGATTTACAGGAATCCGCAGAAATCATGAAAGGTAAAAAATGTGCCGACGGTGTACGTGTAATAGTTATACCGGCAACGCAACAGATTTATCTTGACGCTATGGAGCAGGGTCTTTTAAAGATATTCATTGAAAGCGGTGCTATAGTTTCAACGCCAACCTGTGGTCCATGTCTCGGCGGACATATGGGAATACTCACGAAAGGTGAAAGAGCAGTCGCAACGACAAACAGAAACTTTGTAGGACGTATGGGACACGTTGAATCGGAAGTTTACCTTGCAAGTCCGGCGGTTGCGGCAGCGAGTGCTATTACAGGAAAAATTTCAAGTCCGTGGGAGGTTATGAACTATGAAGTATGAGGGAAAAGTTATAAAATACGGCGATAACGTCGATACGGACGTAATAATTCCGGCACGTTATCTGAATACAAGTGACCACGCAGAACTTGCAAGTCACTGTATGGAAGACCTTGACAAGACTTTTGTTACAAGAGTACAGCAGGGCGATATTATAACAGCCGGATTCAACTTTGGCTGTGGTTCGTCAAGAGAACACGCACCTATTGCGATAAAGGCAAGTGGTATATCACTTGTTATTGCCAAGAGTTTCGCAAGAATTTTCTACAGAAATTCAATAAATATCGGACTTGCAATTGTTGAGTGTCCGGAAGCAGTCGACGGTATCAGCGAAGGTGACAAGTTAGAAGCCGATATGGATAACGGTATTATCCGTAATCTCACAACCGGTAAGGAGTACAAGATAGCACCATTTCCGGAGTTCGTGCAGAAAATCATTGAAAACGGAGGTCTGATTAATTCAATCGCAGAGGGTATTATAAAATAATGATTGAAAATTTATCATTGTTTGCTCCTGGTGAAGAAATAATGGAAGGCACTTTCAGAAGTCGTATTTTTAAAGATGACGGAGATGACAGACTTTTAGTATATTTTGACAGTATCACTATTAAAGACTATGCAGAAAAATGTATTGAACACTTCAATAATATGTCTGATGAAATGATTGACCTTATTTGTAGTGGTATAATAAAGTGTGCTAAATTAGGTGGAGTTAATGAGGAGTTTGAACTTCCTGAACTGGAAAACATCAGAGATATTTTAAAATATTTCTGGTGTACAAACCTTGAAATTGGTATGCCTGAAAGTGATGAAATAGCCTATATTATTGATGGTGAGGGCGAATGGGGAGAAACTGTACAAATTGTTGTGCGTGGAAACAAAGTTCTTTATGTAGGGTATGACTTTGGTTCTTCACCGTGGGAAGATGACGACTACTACAAGAATCTTAACAGCAACTGTATATAAAAAACTGAAAATATTATAAAGTAATTTCTTTATACGGAGTAGGGAAAATAATTCCTGCTCCGTACATATGAGAGTTTTCTATGAATAAAGTAATAAAAAATATCATAGTCGTTGACGACGAAGGCACTATTGAGGGAACTTTCACGAGTAAAATTTTTCCGAACGACGACACACAGGAAATGACAATATATATCAGTAATAAATCGCTTATAGATTATGCGGAAAAATGTATAAATCATTTCAATACAATGCCTGATAATATGATTGACGCAATATGTCACGGACTTATTGAATGCTGTCACTTATCGGATTATGATTTTGAACTTCCCGAACTTGAAAACGTAAGGGATATTTTAAATTATTGCTGGTTTAATACAATGACGATTGATAATTCCGAAAATGAAGAAATATCGTATTTAGTCGAGGGTATGGGCGAATGGGAAGAATCCGTCAGAATTATCGTGAAAAATGGTAATCTTGAGGAATATAAGGAATATTTATAAAAGGAGATTTAAAAAATGGAATTTAATATAGCACTTCTTAAAGGCGACGGCATAGGTCCTGAAATAGTGGACAGTACCGTTGCAATACTCGAAAAAGTGGCTGAAAAATTCGGTCATAAATTCAATTTCACACCGTACTTAATCGGCGGTTGTGCATACGATGCTACCGGCGAACCGCTCCCACAGGAAACTGTTGACGGTTGTCTTGCAAGCGACAGTGTACTTCTCGGAGCAGTAGGCGGTTATAAATGGGATAATCTTTCCGGCGATAAGAGACCCGAAAAGGCTTTACTGGGAATACGTTCCGCACTCGGACTTTTCACGAATCTGAGACCGGCTAAACTTTATCCGGCATTACGTTCCGCCTCACCGTTGAAAGAAGAGATAGTCGGCGATGGTTTTGACCTCATGATAGTAAGGGAACTCACAGGCGGAATCTACTTCGGCGACAGAGGTTACAGACAAGGCAAGTACGGTGAAGAGGCATACGATACAGAAGCATACAGCGTAACGGAAATCGAACGTATAGGACGTGTTGCATTTGAAACCGCTATGAAACGTAACAAGAAACTCACAAGCATTGACAAGGCAAATGTACTTGAAAGTTCACGTTTATGGCGTAAGACCATGCACGAACTCGCAAAAGAATATCCGGAAGTAGAATACAGCGATATGTTTGTTGATAACGGTGCAATGCAGTTGGTAAGGAATCCGCAACAGTTTGATGTTATCGTAACTTCAAATATGTTCGGGGATATTCTTTCCGACGAGGCTTCACAGATAACGGGTTCAATAGGAATGTTAGCATCTGCATCACTCGGAGCAGGTACAAGAGGTATGTACGAACCAATTCACGGTTCAGCCCCCGACATCGCCGGACAGAACAAAGCAAATCCGATAGCTACAATACTTTCCGGAGCTATGATGTTACGTTATTCTTTCGGACTTTCCGAAGAAGCTGACTGTATAGAAAAAGCCGTAGACAGCGTACTTAATGCCGGATACCGTACCGCTGACCTTATGGGCAGTGCAGACGGTACACCGCTTACGTGTACGGAAATGACCGAAAAGGTATTAGAAGCCTTATGAGTGAAAAACTTGAAAAACTCGCATTAAAGCGTGATTCAATAGCTATTTTTTACGGAATAGCCGATAATTCCGTAATAAGCGGATTATATTTTCTGCTTGATTTATATTGCGGTGATATAAACGAATTTTTAAGATATTATGCACATACGGTAAATTCACTTTATCAGAGCGGTTATGTAAATCTGAGTGAGTATATATTGAAAACTATTCTTGAAATGGATAATTTTTATATAAGAAAATATGCCGACGGTAAGGAAATACCCGCTGAAATGACAGACTGTCTTATAAATGAACTCAAATTTTTTCAGGAACTTTCAGAACTTACGCCGGAAGATTTTCTGTCAGAAACTGAATATGACGGTTTTATGCCGAAGTGGAAAAATTCGTCAGTAGATATAGTAGGAAGTTATCTCGAAAGACTGAAACTTGTACACAGATACGGTTATGGACAGTATGCGGAATATAAGATGTTTATCTTTAAGGATTCAAGGATTACGCCGGTAAAATATCCCGATACGCAGAGACTTGACCACCTTTACGGCTATCAGCGAGAGCGACAGGCAGTCATTGACAATACGCTTGCATTACTCGACGGCAAACCGGCTCAGAACGTTCTTCTGTATGGTGATGCCGGTACAGGTAAATCATCGTCAGTAAAGGCGATAGTAAACGAGTACGCCGACAGAGGTTTACGCCTTATCGAGATTACAAAGGAACAGTTAAGGGATATTCCGCAGATTATAGACGATATAAGCCATAATCCGCTGAAATTCATAATATTCATAGACGATTTGACATTCACTTCCGGTGAAGACTGTTTCGGCTCTCTGAAAGCAATGTTAGAGGGTTCAGCGTCGGCACGTTCGGACAATATAGTAATCTATGCAACCAGTAACAGAAGACATCTTGTAAAGGAAACTTTTTCCGAACGTGACGGCGACGACGTACACCGCAACGATACAATGCAGGAATTAATATCACTTTCGGCACGGTTCGGACTGAGGGTCAATTTCAGCAGACCAGACAAGAAAGAATTTATCCGTATAGCCGGTGAACTCGCCAGACAGAAAGGCATTTCACCCGACGAAAAAGACTTTGAATTAAAAGCTGAACGTTTTGTAATGACTTCCGGCAACGGACGTTCACCACGTACGGCGAAACAGTTTGTCAATCAGTTGATAAACGAAAAATAATCAGGGAGGTTGAATTTTTAAAATGCTTACTCTTGACAAAATATATCACGCAAGATACGTACTTAAACAGGTTATCCGTGAAACAGATGTAATCCACGCACCGCATATAAATCCGGAATCAGATATTTATCTGAAAACTGAAAATCTTCAGATAACAGGTTCATTTAAGGTTCGTGGTGCATACTATAAGATGTCACAGCTTTCCGACGAGGAAAAAGCACGAGGAGTTATAGCTTGTTCCGCCGGAAATCACGCACAGGGTGTAGCACTGTCCGCACAGAAAAACGGTATACCGGCTGTAATATGTTTACCGGACGGTGCACCGATTTCAAAGGTAGAGGCTACAAAGAGTTACGGAGCTAATGTGTGTCTGGTAAAGGGTGTATATGATGACGCATACACCGAGGCACTCCGTCAGCGTGACGAGATGGGTTATACATTCGTACACCCGTTCGACGACGAAAATGTAATTGCCGGACAGGGTACAATAGGTCTTGAATTACTGGAGCAGTTACCGGAAATGGATGCCGTAATAGTCCCGGTTGGTGGCGGAGGTCTTATTTCAGGTGTAGCGTATGTCATAAAAAGTCTGAACCCGAATATAAAGGTATATGGCGTACAGGCTTCGGGTGCACCGAGTATGTTCAATTCAATACATGACCATAAAATAGAGTGTCTCGACAGTGTTTCCACGATTGCCGACGGTATAGCGGTAAAAGAACCAGGGGAAAATACATTCAGGTACGTTTCCGATTACGTGGACGACATTGTGACGGTCACGGACGACGAAATTTCAGCGGCAATACTCGCACTCATGGAAAAGCAGAAACTTGTCACAGAGGGAGCAGGGGCGGTATCTGTAGCGGCTGCGATGTTCAATAAAGTACCGGTAAAGAATAAAAAGGTTGTATGTCTGCTGTCGGGTGGTAATATCGACGTTACAATACTTTCGAGGGTTATCAAGCGTGGACTTCTCATGACCGGCAGAACCTGTTCACTTAATATCGAACTCATTGACAAACCAGGACAGCTTTTAGGAGTATCGGGAATCATAGCAGAACACGGCGGAAACGTAATCTCCATACACCACGAGAGAGCTAACGAGGGTTCAGCAGTAAACGGTTGTTATCTGCGGATAGTCCTTGAAACTCGTAACTATAATCATATCGAGGAAATCAGAAACGCACTCAAGGAAAACGGTTTTAAAATCGTCAACGAATAATCAGGAGGAATTAAAATGAAAAAAATCCATACAGACAAAGCACCTAAGGCAGTAGGACCTTACTCACAGGCAGTAATTTCCGGCGGTATGCTGTATACTTCCGGACAGATTGCAATAAATCCGGCTACAGACACTATTGAGGCGGTAACAATCGAGGAACAGACGGAGCAGGTTATGCAGAATCTTAAAGCAGTTCTCGAAGAAGCAGGAACATCTTTCGATAAGGCTGTAAAAACAACGTGTTTCCTTGCGGATATGGACGACTTCGGAGCATTCAACGGTATTTACGCTAAATATTTCACATCACTTCCGGCAAGAAGTTGTGTCGCCGTAAAGACATTACCGAAAAATGTTCTCGTTGAAGTGGAAGTAATCGCTGAGGTTGGCGAATAATCAGGGAGTTTGTTATGAAAGTAAGCGATTTACAGGAAGAAATCCTGAAATTAAAAAAAGAAACAAATACAGTTATACTCGCACATTGCTATCAGTCACGTGAGATAGTAGAGATAGCCGACTTTACCGGTGACAGTTATAAACTCAGCGTCGACGCAAAAAATACAGATGCGGAAAATATAATTTTCTGTGGCGTACACTTTATGGCGGAAACTGCTAAAATACTCGCACCGCAGAAACGTGTTTTTCTTGCAAACAGAAATGCAGGCTGTCCGATGGCTGAACAGATGGACGTTGAATTGATATCCATGCTGAAAGATAAAGAACCCGACAGAACTGTAGTAGCGTATATAAATACTACCGCTTCATTGAAAACTGTCTGTGATGTATGTGTAACTTCGTCAAGTGCGGTAAAGATAGTCCGTCAGATAGACAATGACAAGATTTTATTTATTCCGGACTGCAACTTAGGCGATTACGTCATGAGACAAGTTCCGGAAAAAGATATAAAACTTCTTAACGGTGGGTGTCCTACTCATGCAAGAGTTACTGTAGGCGAAGTTAAAAAAGCAAAATCCGAACACCCCGACGCACTGTTTTTGGTACACCCTGAATGTACACCGAAAGTCGTTGAATTGGCGGATTATGTAGGTTCTACATCCGGAATCATGGATTTTGCCAGAAAATCAACCGCAAAGGAATTTATAATAGGTACGGAAACTTCAATAGCTGAACATCTTCAATATGACTGTCCGGAGAAGAAATTCTATCCGGTGACTAAAGATATAGTATGTCATAACATGAAAATAACCACACTTCCGGACGTTTACAGCACCTTAAAGGGCATGGATAACGGCGAGGCGTTTGAAATGCTTATGTCAGAAGAACTCATAGTCAGTGCCGGAAAGTGTATCGAAGAAATGATCAGGCTTGGCGGTTGATATGGATTTTCTGATAGAAAAACTTTATCGTGAAAAAAATCTTTCCGACAGCGAGTTAAAAACAGTAATTGAGGGGTTCGGAAGTCCGGAACTGCTTGTAAAATACGCCGACGAGGTACGTCAGAAATATTACGGAAAAAAAGTATATCTGCGTGGACTGATTGAAATTTCAAGCTACTGTAAAAATGATTGTCTGTATTGCGGAATACGTCGGAGTAATAATAACGCTGAACGTTATCGGCTCACACGTGAGGAAATAATGTCATGTTGCGAAACCGGTTATGAACTGGGATTCCGTACTTTCGTAATGCAAGGCGGTGAAGATTCGTATTTCACAGACGATTTCATGTGTTCACTGATTACGGAAATAAAGCAGAAATATCCGGATTGTGCCGTTACACTGTCACTGGGTGAACGGAGTTATAAGAGTTACGAACGGTTAAAAAATGCCGGTGCAGACCGTTACTTATTACGGCATGAAACGGCGTCACCGGAATTATACGGAAAACTTCACCCGAAAGAGATGAGTTTTAAAAATCGTGTGGAATGTCTGTATAATCTGCGGTCACTCGGATATCAGGTGGGAGCAGGTTTTATGGTAGGTGTACCTTTTCAGACTACCGAACACATCATAGAAGATTTACGTTTTCTACAGGATTTAAAGCCACATATGATAGGAATAGGGGCATTCATACCGCATCATGATACGCCATTCCGGAACGAAAAAGCCGGAACTCTCGGACTGACTTTAAGACTTCTCGGAATATTGCGGTTAATGTTTCCTACTGCACTCATACCGGCAACAACCGCACTCGGTACTCTTGCCCCGAACGGCAGGGAACTCGGATTAAAAACCGGTTGTAATGTCGTCATGCCGAATCTTTCGCCGGTAGCAGTCCGGAAAAAGTACAGTCTGTATGATAACAAAATCTGTACCGGTGAGGAATCAGCGGAATGCAGAGCCTGTCTGCAAAGACGTATAGAAAGTGCAGGCTATGAAATTTCCGCTGAACGTGGTGACGCTATAATTTAAATAAAAACCGGACGGCTTTTATAAAAAGCTGTCCGGTAAATTTTTTTCAGAATATCATGTCTGATATGTCGGAATTTTCGGAGGCAAACTGTAAAGTATCCTGTACGCCCTGTTGATTTGCATATAAGTCGCTCTGACCACCGATATTATTATTCATATCCGGCTGTGTACCTGCCTGAATATCGGGGTTTTCGGGTACATTCTGTAAATCAGGATTTTCAGGAGTTGTCATAGGGTTTTCCTGATTTTCCTGTGTATCAGGAATATTTGCTTCCGGTGAATTTTCAGACGGTGTTTCAGGTACTACAGGTTCGGAAGGAGTTTCCGGAACTGATACAATACCATTTACCATAACTTTTATCTGTACTTCAATAGCGGGGTTGTTGTCCAGTTTGAGAATGATGTTACATTCACCGGGATTTACGCCTGTTATGTTACCGAGTTCGTCTACAGTAGCGATGTTAGGGTCTGAACTTGTCCATATTTCGTTAGCTTCGGAAGAGCCTTCCGGATAGCTGTATATATATGGCATATCGCTTTCACCGACGCCGACTGTTATTTCATGAGTTGAGATGTCAACCAATGCGGAGAGATTCGGGTCAATAGTGGGTGCAGGAGGTTCAGTAGTGGTGGTTGTTGGTGGTTCAGTGATGACCATTTCAGTAGTGGTGGTTGTGGTGGTAGTAGTTGTAGTAGTGGTGCTTGAATCCTTTTTGCTGTTTTTTCCGGATTTGTCAGTGCAGGCATTTTCAATGAGGATTATGAATATAAGTACTATTAGTGCAATCACTGCAAGGGCTGTAAGCTGTCTGCGTCTGAGAACTTCTTTAGTAACCTTTTTGCGTGGTTTCTGGGAGTTATTGTTATTGTCCATTTTTTTGAATCCCTTTCTGTATTTTAATCATTATCTCTTAAGAGATAGCAAGTTTCTTTTCCGCACGGAAACTATAATTAAAATATTTAAATCCAGCGTTTCCGTACCCGACATTTGTCCATGCCGATAGTACCGGTAGGGGTTTTATGACTTCTGCTGAATATACAGATTACGGAAATTTTTCTTATTCCGGATAGTTTTCATGGAAAAATTACTTTAATATATTATAGCATAATGTTATAGAATTGTCACGTACTTTTGAAAAAATTCCGCACATTGCTATATATTCAACAGAATTTTTGTCATTTTTTGCCAATAAAAAAGAACAAACGTTTCAATAAGAGATGCATTTCACGGAAATAATGGTATTTTTTTACATAGTCCGGCATATAAAATTTTCTGTTATAGTCTTTTACCGCAATATATTTTATCTCCAGAACTCTATGAAATTATGATATCTGCTTGTTACTACCGGATAATCGGGTTCATAGAACGTAAATGTGAATATCTGCGGAATGTTCAGTACTACAGAAACTATCAGCGATACCGCAAGGAAATATTTCATTAAATTTTTAAGCGTACTGTTTTCTGATTTCTGATACAGGAAGAACAATATTGCAAGAGCTCCGGTTACTATCTGCCATGAAAAATCTGCAACATATCTTACGGCATAACCGCTTTCCCATATCGAGAAGATTATTACAAGAGGCATTACCACACATGGAAGTCCTATCAGTGCAAGGGATTTAAGCCTTGATTTTCTGTCAGGAAGTTTTTTCAATGCCTTACCGGTCAGCAGATATGAAAATACAGGAAGTGCAATCCATACTATACCGGAAGTCTGTCCGGAATCCTTGAAATAATATCCGCTTGCCCTGAAGTACGTAAACCATGTATCAATATATGGGTAATCGGCTTTTATCGTCGGGAACTGGAAGAGATATGCGAAGAATCCTATAAGAACGAAAATTGTATGATATTCAGAGTCTGTGAAGTCGTTTATCGTGAGTGAATATTTTATACCGAAGTCAAATGGTGAATCGAATCGCACATAGTTATACCACATCTGCACAGAACCCAGTACCACAAACGGCAGTAACGCACATACGATATATTTTATACGACGTTTTTTGTCAGTTTTTGTATTTCCGTCTTCGTCGATGACATCTCCTGATGTTCTGAAGCCTATTGCATAGTATACACACGCACATATAGAATATACTGCCAGTGTAGGTCTGCAAAGTACCGCTGTCGCAAGAAACAGTGATGCAAGAGTTATTTTCGGAAGTGAAGTCTTTTCAGCAGTTATTACATTCGACGTAATAAGGAAGTACGCACCCATAGTCACGAACGCAAAACCCGATGATATTGATATTTCATAGAAGAGAGGTCTTCCGGTACTGAACCATATTCCGCATACCATATTTATTATGAGAAGTCCGGCAAGGTAACAGCCTGACGGTATACGGCTGAACCATTTTTTTATTATGGCGTTGTAGGTCATTGTAAGGAATATAAGTCCTATGATAGCAAAAATCATTACGGCTATATCAGTCGGGAAGAAATAGCCGGTAATGAGGTGATACGGTAAAAACAGCAGTATAACCGGTGCTATACCGTAATATGAGTAATATTTTCCGTTATACATAACGTGGTCCCACTTGGAAGAAACACCTTCACTGCCTCGTAGTCCTGTGTCATATGGGTCAGAAATTGCAAGTAAATCTTCCGATACTTCGTCAAGAAGCGATACCTGATGATTTTCAAACGCCAGTACAAGTTCTTCAGAAATCTGATTGCCTTCTTTTGCCTGAAAGTGTTCCTTGAAAGTATCGTTAATCTTTGAAGTTGTCATGATTACTGCCATAAGAACAGCAGTAACCACTACGACGTACGAACACCACTGACAGAATTTTCTGTTATTCTGATATTCCCTGCTCAGTAATGCAGAATATATGATTGCATATACAATACCCGATATTGTCACTATAAGAAACATTCTCAGATATGATATATCAAACGGTATGGGCGTATTGATTACAACTGATTCTATCGTGAATAAGTCCGAAGTGTTTTCGCACTTGAAGTCAAAACGGAGTTTTTCAGTTTTTCCGGATAAAAGCATAGGAATATATCTTGAATGTGTATTTTCCGTGACTACTTCCATTTTGCCTATATCGTCTCTGTAGTTTGCGGAAGTTTCGTCGGTAGCGTCTACATTTACGTAAAGTCTTTTCGGATTTTCTGTAGATGTGGCAATATCAATACGGATAGTACCGACTTTTTTATTTATATCGGTAAATTCTAAAGTAGCCATATTATCGCCGGTTACTTTTATATTACCGGTTTCTGATTCAGTTTCGGTATTTTCGCTTGTGACAGTTCCCTGTGTGACCGGCAGTTTCATACGTGGATATTCACCATGCATAATCCTGTATGACGGCATCTGAAATACTATAAGTTCAATGAAAGCTGTCACGGCAAGCATTTTGCCTATAAACTTTACAGTCCGTGATTTTGTATTATATCTGATTATACTGCATAGTTTTTCAAGAATCATTATTATGCCTATAGCCGTAAAAGCTCCGTGGAATATACCGGTTTTCATTATACCTGTGAGGTCAGGGAGTGCCATTATTACAGTAAATACTACAAATATATTGGCAATAAGTTCCGCCTTAGAGTTATTGAACGGTGGCATATTTATTTTTCTTTTAGGTGTTTTGGCATCTTCTGATTTCTTTTTTGATTTTGAGTTTTTTTCATATACTTTTGTTTTCGTGAATACTGCTGTTGCGATAATCAGCATAATGAGTTCCAGAAAAAACAATAGTTCAGTCATGATAAAAATTCCTTTCCTTTACATAATGTACGGGACATTTTTTAACATATGTCCCGTTATTGTCTATTACTTAATATTCATTAATCATCTTGTTTATTTTGTCACGATACAGATTACGAAGGTTTTTCCAGTCAGTTTCGTAACCACCGTTTATAAGGAACGAATTTGAAAGACCTGCCATAACACCTTCAGTGTCATTCATAGCCCATATATAATCGAACATAGGCAATGTTGTTTTAGGGTCAAGATAAGTCTGTAAAGCGTCGTATTGTTCAGCGGTTATGTAACTTTTCACGCTACCCGAAAACTGTACAGGCGTTGTGGCGTATGCTTTGGCACCGGCTTTGTATTCCGGCTGTGAGGCCACTATTCTTTCGCACATTATATACGTTGCTACAGCATCGCCCATAGTCGAATTTTTTACAAGCATTTTTGCATCGAAATCACAGGTTATGTAATTGCCGTCTGTACCTTTTCTTTTCGGTACAGGTACAACCATTAAATCCATATCAGGATTTTTTACATTTTCAGTACCTAAAATATAGCTTTGAGTAGCAAAAAATAAAGTTTCCGTTGAAAATTCTTCGTTACTGCTTACAGTGAAAAGAGAATTTCTGCCGAGTTCCTGCATGAAAAGTTCAGCATATCTTATGGAAGCATGGTCTATATTATTGACAAAATTTCCGTTTTTTGCACCTATAACCCTGAATCCTGTTGAATGTATTATAGCATCACCGAATTGTCCGCCTCTTATGGCAGGTTTACCGGTTTTATGGCGGTATGTTTCGGAAATATCAAGGAGTTTGTCCCATGTCCACTGGTCATTTTTATAGAGTTCATAAGGGTCTGTCAGACCGTAATCACGTATGAGTTTCCGGCTGTACATAAGTACAAGAGGATTTGAAAATGAATAGGGTATAATATAATGTTCGCCCTTATATGAAAGAGCATCTATAATATCTTCCATGTTTTCCCATATATCGTAGTTAAGACCCATTGACCTGAAATAAGGGTCAAGTGGCTGATACTGCTGACTTAATACGCCGTTAGGATAAGTTCCCTGCTGATACTCTACCATGTCAAGCTGGTCACCGGCAAGCAACATGGAGGAAAAAGTATAGTACTTGTTTTTAAGTGAAGTCTGTACGTAACGTATTTTACCGCCGTATATGTCTTCAAAGAGTGCCACCGGTGTGGGACGTTTCTGCCCTACCTGTGCATTGAGGTCATAATCTGCAAGCCATACTATTTCAGTACCGCCTATATCGGCACGTTCGCCGTAATTCTGTGCCGGAACTGCTTCCGCTTCTGTTACCGGTTCAGTAACTGACGGTTCTGTAGTGGTTTCAGATGATTTTGTAGTAGTTTTTTTTGTAGTGTTTTTGGATTTTGTGGTAGTTGCTTTTGTAGTAATTTCCGTAGTTGATTCTTCCGTGGTGTCTGTAGTTGTTTCCTCGGCTATCGAGAGACTGCCTGCCTTATGACTTTTGTCTGCACTGCATGAAACTGACGGAGCCATTACAATAAGTATTGCCATGATTCCCGTAATCATTTTCTTTATTTTTTTCATTTTCAGAAGCTCCTTTTATATTTTTATGAAACTTGATTTAATTATACATTATTATAGCTGTATATGTCAAGTATTTTGTGTGATATAAGATTCTGAAAAGAAATTTTCTGAAAAGACTTGATTTTTATTGAAAGCCGTGATATAATAAATATGGTAATAGCTGACACAAAGACCGGATATATCCGGTCTTTCGCTTATTTATTTGACTGTCATCATGTTGGAATCTCTCATATGAACGGAAATTTTCGGCATATGTGACAGAATTTCCATATATGATATGTGCATTTTGGATATAAATACAGCTATACCTGCTCATGAAAGGAGATGATGTATTATGAAGTTTAAAAAATTCGGTGCAACTGAACAGAAAGTCTATGACCTCGTGAAGCCGATAACTGACGAACTTGGTTATTACCTCTGGGACGTATGCTACGAAAAAGAAGGTGCCGTATGGCATCTGTGCATATTCATTGACAGCGACGACGGTATAACTATTCAGGACTGCGAAAGAGCTACTGAACCCATAAATGCCATTATGGACAGGGAAGACCCTGTTTCACAGAGTTATGTACTGGAAGTAGGTTCAGCCGGTCTTGAAAGGGAACTCGTAAAGGAAGAACATTTTGAAGTATGCGAGGGCGATACCGTAAGAATACGTTTTATCAGGAATACCGACGGCGAAAAGGAAATTGTTGCCGTACTTTCCGGTGCGGATAAAAACGGCGTTTCGGTTGTTCTCGACGACGGAAGCACGAAAATTTTTCCGCTTGCCGATATAGCATATGTCAGACTTTATTTTGAAATATAAAATAAAAAAATATATTAATACTGGAGGAATATACAGAAATGAAAATCAATAACAGCTTTTTCGAGGAGCTTGAAACACTTGGTTCTGAAAACAGTGTGGCAACTGAACTTCTTATCGAAAAAGTAAAATCCGCTATGATTAAAGCCGCAAGAAAGGCTTATCCGCACAGTGAGGAGCGTATAAAAGTAGATATTGACCCCCTTACAAAGAAGTTCGCTATGTATATCGAACAGGAAATCATTGATGATTACCCGATTGACGAAAATGAAATCAATATCGATGTTGCACGCACTATTGACCCGAATGCTTATATCGGCGGAAAAATTCTCAAGGAGATTGATATTTCAAGACTCGGCAGAATGGCAGCACTTTCGGCGAAACAGTCCATAAAAGGAGACCTCAGAGAAATCAACCGTGAACAGATGTTAAACCGGTTTGAATCAAAGGAACATGAATGCATTACCGGTAAAATCTCGCAGATTGACCCCGGCAGAGGTACTGTAACTATCGACTATGAGGGTACAGAACTTTATCTTTTCAGGAATGAACAGATTCCGGGTGAAATACTCGAAGAGGGCAAACCGATAAAAGTCTATATAACAAGCATTATCGGTAAGAACAAAAAGCCGATTGTTAAAATCTCACGTACTCATAAAGACCTTGTAAAGCGTCTGTTTGAACTGGAAGTACCGGAAATTTATGACGGTACTGTTGAAATAAAGGCTATTTCAAGGGAAGCCGGTTCACGTACAAAAATAGCTGTATGGTCAAAAGACCCTAACATTGACCCTGTAGGAGCTTGTATAGGTACTAAACACGCAAGAGTAAAAGCCGTTGTAAAGGAACTCCATGACGAAAAAATAGATGTCATTCTGTGGAGTGAAGTACCGGAAGAATTTATTTCAAAGGCACTCGCACCGGCGGAAGTTCTTAAAACTATAATAACTTCGGAAGCCCTGAAAACCTGTACTGTAATAGTACCTAACAATAAACTTTCGCTGGCTATCGGCAACAAGGGACAGAATGCCAAACTCGCCGCCAAACTGACCGGTTATAAAATCGACATAAAACCGCAGTTCGATATTAAGACAAATCAGGAAGCACCCGAATTAAGTCCGGATTTCGTACCGGCAGAACCACAGGAAGCTGTTACTGAAGAAGTTTCGGAAGAAATTCAGAATACTGAAATTCCCACAGAAGAAAAAGTATCTGAAAATGAAAATCAGACAGAGGAATAATTTATGAAACCGAAAAAAATTCCTATGAGAATGTGCCTCGGCTGTAATGAAATGAAACCTAAAAAGGAACTTATACGAGTTGTAAAGTCTCCGGAAGGCGAAATAAGTCTTGATTTTACCGGCAAGAAGTCCGGCAGAGGTGCTTATATATGCCGGAATACTGAATGTTTCGGCAAGGCACGTAAGGCAAGACGTTTTGAAAAAGCATTTTCGTGCAGAATAGATGATGATATTTATGGGGGAATGTTAAATGAACTCTCAGAGAACAGCTAATCTTCTTACGATATGCATAAAAGCCGGTAAAGCCGTGAAAGGTTTCGACAGTGCCTGCGAATCCGTTAAAAACGGTACGGCTTACTGTATTCTTACAGCTTCGGACGCATCAGAAAAAACCGTCAAGGAAACTGAATTTATCTGTAAAAAGTATTCCGTCCCCGTACTGAAGACCAGACTTTCAAAGGAAGAAATCGGTAATCTGTGCGGAAAAGTCACAGCGGTAATCGCCGTATGTGACAGGGGTTTTGCAGACGGTTTTATTAAAATCAATAACTGAATAAATTTATCGCTATACAAACAAAGCCGTATGTTTTTTACGGCGTGATTAACTGGAGGTATACGAGCCTATGACCAAAAAAATAAAAATCAGTGAAGCCGCAGTTGATTTCAACGTTTCCGCACAGGAAATTGTTGACTTCTTCGCAACCAAGGACAACAAGAAAAGAAATGCATCGAGTACACTCAATGAGGCAGAAATGAATCTGCTTCTTGAACACTATACCAAAAAACATGAAGTGAAGAATTTCGATTCATACTATCAGTCAAGAAACGACGAAAAACCCCCTCGCCGTGAAAAAAGAAATTCCGGCAGAAAACGTGACAATAATAACAATGGTAATAACAACAATAATAATAACAGACGTTCGGAGCAGGGCAGAAAATCTGACAGAAAACAGGAAACTCCTAAAAAATCCGAACCTGTAAAAGTTCCGGAAAAAGTAAAAGCTCCCGAAAAAACAGAGACAAAATTTTCTGCTGAACTGATTGTAAAATCTGAACCTGTTAAAACTCCCGAACCCACACCACAGCCGAAAATAAAAACTCCTCGCAGGAACGATAAGCCGAAAACTCAGGCAAAAGCCCGTGAAAGAGGTGAACGTTCTGAATTTAATGCTACATTCAGTTCCGAAACCGCACAGACTTCCACACAACGCCGGACGGTAGATACAAGAGGAAGTTATGTTGACCTCGATAAATACAACGAACGTTATGAACAGATAGCACCTACAAACAAACACAAGAACGATAATTATTCCTCAAAGAAACAGAAAATCAGTCAGAAATCCGCACAGCGTGTAAGACAACAGTATTCAAAAAAGGAAACAGAAACTGAAAAGCTGAAACGTCTTGAACTCGAAAGGGCAAGAAAACAACAGTTGAAAGTTATGATTCCGGACAGCATAACGGTCAGCGAACTCGCAAGCCGTCTGAAAGTCACCGTAACGGAAGTTATAAAGAAATTAATGGGTCTCGGAATAATGGCTACAATCAATCAGGAAATTGATTTTGATACAGCGTCACTTGTTTCCGAAGAACTCGGTGCGAAAGTAGAAAAGGAAGTAATCGTAACTATTGAAGAACGTCTTATTGACGACAGCGACGACGAAGACGTAAATCTTGAAGAACGTAGTCCGGTAGTAGTCGTAATGGGACACGTTGACCATGGTAAAACATCTATTCTTGACCGTATCAGAAACGCACACGTCGCCGACGGTGAAGCCGGTGGTATCACACAGCATATCGGAGCATATCAGGTAAAAGTAAACGGTCAGAGCATTACTTTCCTTGATACCCCCGGACACGAAGCATTTACATCTATGCGTGCAAGAGGTGCTAATATAACGGATATAGCAATACTTGTTGTCGCCGCAGATGACGGTATAATGCCTCAGACCGTCGAATCAATCAACCACGCAAAAGCCGCCGGAGTATCGCTTATTGTCGCCATAAACAAAATGGATAAAGAAGGTGCAAATCCGGACAGAATAAAGGAAGAGCTTACAAAATACGATATTGTATGCGAAGAGTGGGGCGGAGACGTCATATGCGTACCTGTTTCCGCAAAAACCGGTGAGGGTATCGACGAACTTCTTGAAAACGTACTGCTTGTTGCGGAAGTAAAGGAACTGAAAGCCAATCCGGACAGACTTGCAAAAGGTACTGTAATTGAAGCACGTCTGGATAAGGGCAGAGGTCCGATAGCTACACTACTCGTACAGAACGGCACACTACATCAGGGTGATGTACTTATAGCCGGTACGGCAGTAGGACACGTAAGAGTTATGACCAATTACAAGGGACGTACTGTTAAATCCGCCGGACCATCCGTACCGGTAGAAATAACAGGTCTTGCGGAAGTTCCCAGTGCCGGAGATATTTTCAATGCCGTCGAGGACGAAAGACTTGCCCGTGAACTCGTCGAGGAAAGAAAACACGAAGCTAAACAGGAACAGTTCAATGCATACAGAAAAGTCACACTTGATAACCTGTTCAGTCAGATTGCAGAGGGCGAAATAAAAGAACTTCCGATAATCGTCAAGGCAGATGTACAGGGTTCTGTAGAGGCTGTAAAGCAGTCACTTGAAAAACTGTCCAATGACGAAGTAAGAGTACGTGTAATTCATGGTGCAGTAGGAGCTGTCAAGGAAAGCGACGTCATGTTAGCTAACGCCTCAAACGCTATTATCGTAGGATTCAATGTAAGACCTGACCCTGTAGCTTCTGAAAATGCAGTCCGTGACGGCGTTGACATACGTCTTTACAGAATAATTTACGACGCCATAGAGGAAATAACTACCGCCATGAAAGGTATGCTTGCCCCTAAATTCCGTGAAGTAGATTTAGGACGTGCCGAAGTAAGACAGGTATATAAAATATCTAACGTCGGAATGGTTGCCGGAAGTTATATACTCAGCGGTAAGGTAACACGAGGCTGTCAGGTACGTATCGTCCGTGACGGAATAATCATAGCAGACGACAAAATAGCCGGTCTGAAACGTTTCAAGGACGACGTAAAGGAAGTCGCAGACGGTTACGAATGCGGAATAAGTCTCGACAAGTTCAGCGACGTAAAGGAAGGCGATATATTTGAAGCGTATATGGTTGAAGAATATCGTGAAGACTGATATATAAAGATAACATTCAGGGCGTATCCGGATTTTATTCGGGTATGCTCTGATAATAATAGAAAGGATTATAAATGGCAAATTTTAAGAACAGCCGTATGGCAGAAGATATTAAACGTGAAATGACAGCTATCCTCCGTGAACTCAAAGACCCACGCATTGACCCTATGTTGACTATAGTAAGGGCTGATTTGTCGGGGGATATGTCGGTATGTAAGATATATGTATCAAGTTATTCAGGTGTTGAAAAGGCACTTGATTCCGTGAAAGGTCTGACGAGTGCAAGTGGATTCATAAAACGTGAACTCTTTCACCGTCTTAAGATGCGTAAATCACCGGAATTAACTTTCATAGCTGATAACTCTATCGAAAGAAGTGCGGAAATAAGCAGAAAATTAAACGATTTACTCAAATAATAAAATAAATGTAAGAGGTGTATTTTTATGTATATAGGTTTCAGCGAAGCAGAAACTTTTATCCGGAACTGTCAGGACGTCGTAATAATTACCCACCGCACTCCCGACGGCGACTGTGTAGGAGCAGGATTCGCAATGAAAGAAATACTCGGACAGCTTGGTATAAGAAGCAGGGTTGTATGTCATGATGTATTCCCGAAAAGATATGATTTTCTGACGGAATCCGGAGCAGGTGAGGATTTTGAACCGAAGTCAATAATAGCCGTCGATATTGCGGATAATAAACTTATGGGAAAATATCAGGAAATTTACGGCGATAAGGTACAGTTATGCATTGACCACCATGTTTCAAACAGAAATTATGCGGAAAAAACTCTTTTAAGACCGGAAGCCTCTGCTACCTGTGAGATAATTTATGACCTTGCAAAATTCATGGGTATCAGGATAACCGAACACTGTGCAAAATGTCTTTATACCGGTATTGCAACGGATTCGGGCTGTTTCAAGTTTGCGTGTACCAGTCCGCATACACATGAAGTAGCCGGTGAAATAATGCGTGAATACAGTAATATTGACTTCGCAAAGATAAACCGCTATATGTTTGATGTCAAGTCAGTGGGACGTGTCAGACTTGAAAGTAAGTTAAATGACATTGTTGAATCCTATCTTGACGGAAAATTATATATAATAGCGGTAACAAGGGAAATGATGTCTGAATTAGGTCTGAAAGACGAGGAACTTGAAGGCTTTGCACCTCTTACTATACAGTACGAATCCGCAGAAGTAGGTATATTCATACGTCAGCGTGCGGATGACTATAAATGTTCTTTCCGTTCGGCAGATAAAGTGAATGTTTCGGAAATATGCGAAACTCTCGGTGGCGGAGGTCATGCGAAAGCCTCAGGCTGTAATTTGTTCGGAAATCTCGAAGATATAAAAAAACAGCTTGTCGAGGCTGTAGAAAAGGCTTTAGCATGAACGGTATATTATGTATAGACAAACCACAGGATTTCACGTCATTTGACGTTGTAGCAAAGTTAAGAGGTATACTCGGCATGAGGCGTTTAGGTCATGCCGGTACTCTTGACCCTATGGCTACAGGTGTACTGCCGGTATTTGTCGGCAATGCCACGAAAGCCTGTGACATTATGCCGGATAACTCGAAAAGCTATAAAGCCGGATTCCGTCTGGGACAGACTACAGATACACAGGATATTACCGGAACAATCCTGACGACTTCCGAAAAAATGGTATCAGAAGATGATATAGATAAAATACTTCCTGAATTTACAGGGAAAATAATGCAGATTCCGCCGATGTATTCGGCAGTACAGGTAAAAGGTCAGCGACTTTATGACCTTGCACGTCAGGGAATAGAAATCGAACGTCAGCCACGAGAAATAGATGTAGAAAAAATAAGTCTCATAGATTACGACGAAAAAACACGTACCGGCAATATCACAATATCATGCGGAAAGGGTACTTATATAAGGACTATCATACACGATATAGGCGGAAAATTAGGTTGTGGCGGTATAATGACTTCACTTGTAAGGACATCTGCCAGCGGATTCACTCTTGACGATTGTTACACTTTAGAGCAGGTACAGCAGGCACGTAATGAAAACTGTCTTGAAAGTCTGATACTGCCGGTTGAGAGATTATTTAATACACTGCCGAAAATACGTTTAAACGAACATCAGACAAAACTTTACAGAAACGGTGTCAAACTTGATTTGGAGAGAATCAATAATATAAAATCAGATGTCAGGGATTATGCGGTTTACGGATACGACAGTAATTTTATCGGTACGGCACTTGCGGAACACGATAACGGTATATTACGTATCGGGAAAAATCTTGTGTGAGGTGATACAATGGAAACAAAAAAACGTGCTGTAGCACTCGGATTATTTGACGGTGTACATCTCGGACACCGTGCAGTTCTTGACCTCGCACTGAATCAGGAAAAAAACGGTCTGCAACCGGCTGTATTTACGTTCAATCCTATGGCGGTACTCCGTAAGACAAGCGGTCAGGACGGTTATATATATCCGCATATCCTTAAATATGAAATGCTTGAAAATCTCGGATTTTCCTTTAATATTTACTCGGAAAATTTTGACGAAATATGCGGATTATCCGGCGAAGAATTTGCGGAAAATGTTCTTGTAAAGAAGTTGAATGCCGGAATAGTATGTTGTGGGAATAATTTCAGGTTCGGGAAAAATGCGTCATGTGGTGTTGAGGAGTTAAAGAGTTTCGGCGAAAAGTACGGTTTTGAGGTACACACCGCCGAACCCGTAAAAATCAATGATATTACTGTATCTTCCGGTGAAATCCGCAGATGTCTTGTAAATGGTGAAATCGAAAAGGCGAACACTCTTTTAGGCGAACCATACAACATTTATACTACTGTAGTACACGGAAACGAGATAGGCAGGACTATCAATTTTCCTACTATCAATCAGAACTATTTAGAGGGACAGCTTGTACTTAAATACGGTGTATATTTTACTACAACATATATAGATGATATAAAATATAAGTCAATAACAAATATCGGAGTAAAGCCAACTATCGCCGGTAAGCGTACACCACTTTCGGAAACTCACATCCTTGATTTTTCCGGAGATTTATATAATAAAAATATCAGAGTTGATTTCAATAAATTTATCCGTCCGGAAAAGAAGTTTTCAACTGTCGAGGAACTCCGGAAACAGATTTCAGAAGACATTGCCGTTGTACGTGAAATTTAATAAATATTCTCTTTACTTTCACGGCGTTATCACAAAGAAATATTATTATTGTATCATATGTAAAATTTATGAAAACTGTTTCAGGGAGGTAATCCAATGATTGAGGTCAAAAATCTCAGTAAGAAGTACGGCGACAAACAAGCCGTAAAAAACATAAGTTTCAAGGTGGAACAGGGTGAAATATTAGGTTTTTTAGGACCTAACGGAGCAGGCAAGTCAACTACCATGAATATGCTGACCGGTTATATTTCTTCAACGTCCGGACAGGTGCTTGTTGACGGCGTTGATATTTTTGAAGACCCTAAAAAAGCTAAGGCATCTATCGGTTATCTGCCGGAAATTCCGCCACTCTATATTGATATGACCATTGACGGCTATCTTAATTTTGTGTATGACCTTAAGAAGTGCAGACTACCACGCAAGGCACATCTTAAGGACGTATGCGACTTATGCAAGATAACCCATGTAAAAGACCGTATAATAAAGAATCTTTCAAAAGGTTACAGACAGCGTGTAGGTCTCGCACAGGCACTTATAAACAATCCGCCTGTTTTGATTCTCGACGAGCCAACGGTTGGACTTGACCCTAATCAGATTATTGAAATACGTACACTTATAAAGAAATTAGGCAAGAAACATACAGTTATACTGTCGTCGCATATACTTCCGGAAATTCAGGCGGTTTGTGACAGAATAATCATCATAAATAAAGGTGAAGTCGCCGCTGACGGTACAGCAGACGAAATCGCACGACAGCTCACCAACGAGCATAAAATGACTTTACGCATAGAGGGTACTACTAAGACTTCCGCCGACAAGGAAGAAATAGTAAAGGCGATAAAATCGCTGAAAGGTATAAAATACGTGCGTGCCGATATGGAACGTGAAAAAGGTATCTATGATTACGACGTTGAGGCGGACGAAAAAACAGACATAAGACGTTCACTTAATACACTGTGTCGTGAAAAGGGCTGGAATATTCTTATGTTACAGCTTTCTGACCTTACACTTGAAGATATATTCCTTAAAATCACTATGGGCGAAAATGACGTTAAACTTGAACCGAATGAAAGACCACGTATCAATCTGAAATTCGAGGAGAGTTCAGCGGAGGAAGCAGAAGAAAACGGAGGTAATGAATAATGGGTGCGATTTACAGGCGTGAAGTAGGTGCATTTTTCACATCGGGAGTAGCATATGTATTTCTTTCGGTGTTCTATCTGCTTTCGGGATATTTTTTCTATGCAGGCGTAATAGGTTCGGGAAGAACAGATACGTCGCCGATGTTCAGCAGTATGTTTATAATAATACTTTTCCTTATACCTATTCTTACTATGCGACTTCTCAGCGAGGAAAAGAAAAACAAAACTGACCAAGGCTTACTTACTGCTCCCGTCGGCTTATGGGATATAGTTTTAGGTAAGTATTTCGCCGCACTGACACTTTTCGTAATAGCCGAAAGCGTTGTATTTATTTACTCGATATTCCTTGCGGTGTTAGGCGACGTTGTCTGGACTACTCTTTTAGGTAATTATTTTGCGATGTTGTTTTTAGGTTCAGCATTTATAGCGGTAGGACTTTTTATATCGTCGCTGACTGAAAACCAGATGGCTTCGGCAGTTGCGAGTATGCTGGCACTTTTCGTACTTTATTTATTCGATTCGTTTGCGGTAAACATTTCAAACGAGTATATCAGTAAAGCAATTACATCACTTTCATTTTATTCAAGATATATCGAGTTCACACAGGGAATATTCAGTCTTCCGAGTGTAGTATTTTTCCTAAGTGTTGCGTTTCTGTTCAACTTCTTCACGGTAAGAGTACTTGACAAGAGACGTTGGGGATAATTTACGGAAAGGAAGGTATTTTCAGATGAGTAAAAAAGATATTGTTACAGAACCGGCTTCCGTACCCGAAAAACCGGAAAAGCCGTTGAAACCGAAGAAATCAAAGAATATGAAAAAATTCAAATATGGGTCTATGTCGTTTGTGGTGATAGCCCTTGTAATCGTACTTGTAGTGATACTGAATCTGATATGCAGTATGCTTGCAAAGCGTTCACCGCTGAAAATAGACCTCACAGCCGATAACAGATACGAAATAAGCGACGAATCAATAGACGCCATAAAGAATCTTAAACAGGATGTTGAAATCACGGTCACATTTTCAAAGAGTGATTTTACATCAATGGCAAGTTACTATCAACAGATGTATGCTTATTATTATGGAATGAATGTTGAAACGCCATATGATATGATACCATCAGTACTTGAAAAATACGAGATGTACTCACAGCAAGGTAACGGCAATATAAAAGTACAGTACGTCGATATGAACAAAGACCCTGATATTATCGCAAAATACAGAAAATTCTATAACAATGACATTCCGGAGGGAAGTATTATTGTATTTTCCGGAAATAATGATAACGGCAGAGTAAAAGTAATCACACAGGAAGAAATTATAAATATGATTACTCCGTCTAATGCAAGTACCAATACGGCAATTACTATGAATTTTGTCGGTGAAAGTACAATTACATCTGCTGTTCTGAGCGTTACCGATTCCAACCCGATAAAAACCGCATTTGCGTCTATGATGAACGGCGTTTCCATTACCGGACAGGGTTACGAGACTATGACTACAGATTTCATGACATTTTTAGGAAAGAACGGTTATGACTGTACAGTTATAGACATTGCCACAGATGAATTAAATCCGGAAGAATACGACTTTGTAGTAGTACCTATGCCTGCCGTGGATTTCAGTGCGGATATTATCGGAAGATTAGGCGATTTCCTCTATAACGGCGGAAATTATCAGAAAAATATGTTGTATATCCCTAATCTTTACGTAAACGATTTGCCTAATATAACAGAATTTCTTGCCGACTGGAGCATACAGGTTGACGAAAGTGCGGTACTCGACGATACAAACTGGATTGAAACTTATTTAGGATTCAATCAGAATGTAAACATAAAACTCGCAATAAATGATACGGAATCTGTAGGAAGTCTTCCTAATGAGACACTCCCTGTAGTAGCACCGGCAACAAGAAAATTATCCATACTCACCAAAAATAACGACAGTGTAGCAACATCTGTACTCAAATCCATGGATACTTCATATGACCAGGATAATTCACAGACGGGTACAAGAGATGCTGTTGTTGTATCAGTAAAGGAAACAAGTTCCGGTCTCGACAGATATTCAAGTCACCTGCTTGTAATGGGAAGTTCTTTCATGATAAGTAATTCACTTCTCACACAGACAAATGCATTCAACAACGCCAATGTGATAATGGGTATGCTGAATACCATGACCGGTAAAGAGGCTTCCGCAGTAATTCCGGAAAAAGCTTTACAACAGGCACTTATAACCCCGACGGCTTCACAGATGAACGGTATAAAGACATTTACTATATACGTTATACCGGCAGTAGTAGCAGTCGCCGGAATAATCGTATTCTTAAGGAGACGTAATAAATGAATAAATCCGTTAAAACTATTATCGGACTGGGTGTAGCTGTCATCGTACTTGGTGGCGGACTTACTGCACTTATTCTTACAGAACCGAAAAATACAGATAATACTGAAAGTTCCGTTTCAACTTCTGAAGAATCGTCGGAAGTATACGGTAACGGGATACATCTGATAAACGACGAAAAAGCCGGTGAAGAAGAGGGACTTATAAAAGAAGTTACTGTAAAAAATGCTACAGATACGCTGAATGTTGTAATGGATAAAGCACCGACAGAAGATTCTTCGGCGACGTATACCCTTAAAGGTTATGAAGATATTCCGCTGAATACCGCTGTAGTAGGTACTCTTGCGAATAACGCTAATAATATAATTACAAGTTCCATAGTAGATGAAACGGGCGATAATCTTTCAAAGTTCGGACTTGACAAGCCACAGGCAGAAGTTGAAGTAAAATTCCAGACGGGAACAGTAAAAAAGTTTTTTGTCGGCGATAAAGCACCGGCAAATTCCGCAACTTACGTTATGCTTGACGGTGAAAAGACTATCTATACAGTTGATACTTCATATGTCGCAAACTACAGCAAAACTCTTGAGGAATTTGTAGATATAATCATACTGGAAGAACCACCGGAAGAAGAATATCCTATAATAAACAGTCTGCGTATAGAGCGTGATGACATTGACTACGATATTTATCTTGAATACGACAAGAAAAATGACGATACAAAATATACCGGAGGTACGTCCGCAACACACGTAATGGTAGAACCTACTGACGCTTATCTTACAGTAGAGCGTTCAGAACCGGTCACTAACGGAATGTTCGGGCTTCAGTCGGAGGGTGTGTATTCCATTCACTGTAAGGAATCGGATATTGCCGGAGCAGGTCTTAAAGAGCCGTTCTGTCGTGTGACCATGGACTGTGACGACGGTAATAATTATGTACTTCTTTTAAGTGAACCTTTCATAGACGAAAACAATAAAAACTGTTGTTATGCGATGTTTGAGGGCGGAAATATAATATATATTGTAGATACCGAAAATGCTGAATGGTGTACGGTAATGCCGATTGATATAACGTCAAGGATTATGATTGGCTCATATGTATGGAACATCACTGAATTAAGTGTAAATACCACTGATATATCGGAAAATTTTGTAATAGAAGCTAAAGACAAATCCGCTGACAACAATAAAGCAGATTACTTCACAGTCGCGAGGAACGGCGAAATTTTCGACAGTGAACGCTACAGGCAGTTCTATGGATTCCTTATAGACGCCGCCGCCGAAGAGTTCGCACTTGATGCTGAAATTCCGGCTGGTGAACCGATTGTCACTGTTGAATATACTGATTCTTATCTGAAAAAATCGACAAAGATAGAATTTTATGATAATACGGCACTTACAACACTGATAGTTGTTGACGGAAAAAGCAAGTATATCTGTACAAAGTCATACGTCGATACCCTTACTGAAAATATCCGGCGTATAGAAACAGGGGAGGATTACATTGAAACATGGAAATAATACCACAATAAAGGAGGATATTTAATGAACGAAAATTTTTACACCTATAAAGGCTATCCGCTTGTAAGATGTCGGAATACTATTTACTATGGCTATATGTCCGACGATTACGTGATAATGATGAATATAATTTCTGAACAGAAGATAAATGATACAAAAGTTGCCGGAAAAGTAAAAGTCATACAGATGTCCACTGACCCGAATCTTGACCCTTTAAAAGCCTGTGTACGTAATATGGAGTGCATAGGACTTTATGAAGCTCTTGATACTGCTTATATATGGCTTGAAAAGGCACTTAATAAATAAAATAAAAATCCGGAATTTCAATAATTCCGGATTTTTTTGTATTATGCGTGTTAAAAATTTCAGCCGAGTATAACTGTTATATCATTGTTTTCCTTGAGTAAATCGGCAGGGATATAATTTCCGTCGAGGGTGTTTCCGTTCAGAATGATTGATTTCACACCGCTTTCGACGTGTGCGGAATTGTCGATAGTAATGTTGAGTTTCTTTCCACGGAAAACTTTTTCTATTCTGAAGCCGTTCCATTCGGACGGTATAGCCGGTGAAATTTCAAGTCCTTTCAAATCCGGACGCATACCGCAGATACCCTCTACACAACCTACCATTACGGTAGAAGCCGTACCGGTAAGCCAGTGTACGTGTGAACGTCCCTCATAGTGTGAGCCCCTNGATTCCGTGAACTGTCCGTGTACGTAAGGTTCGGAAACACGTATTTCTGCCTTGTCGTTCATGGATGCCGGTGAACTTTCCATAAAGTATTCAAAAGCCCTGTTGCCGTGACCTAAAATTGATTCTGCAAGAATAAGCCAGCCCTGAGACTGTGAGAAGATACCGCCGTTTTCTTTCGTATCGTCGTTGAAGATATGCATTAAAGCACCGTCAAAATAATGCTTTTTGTATGGGGGGTCAAGNAGTTTCGCACCATACGGAGTATTTAAAATTTCGTGAACACTGTCCATAGCCTTTTCGGACTGTTCAGCACTGGCAAAACCTGAAATAACACTCCATGACTGAGGATTCAGCCACATATTAGCTTCAGGGTCATTTTTCGCACCGACTGAAACACCGTCTTCACGGATACCACGTATAAACCTGTCATTGTCCCAGCATTTACCGAGTGCGGTGGCAAGTTTTTCCTGAACGTCATTTATATACGCTATATAATCGGTATCGTTTCTTGATTCTGCCATATCTTTTATAACGTTCATGGCATAGTATAACTGGAATGCTACAAAAGTAGATTCGCCTTTAGCACCAAGTCTCAGACAGTCATTCCAGTCGGCATGAAGTCCGGCTGGCATATCGTGATTTCCCATATGATTCATGGAAAATTCTATAGCTTTCTTGAGGTGGTTATATACGGTATCTTCACCACCGTTAGCGTATACTATTACTTCGTCAAGGAAATTTTCGTTACCGGATTCGCCTAAATACTTGACGATAGTCGGGAAAAGCCATAAAGCGTCATCTGCACGATACGAAGGGTGACCGGTTTCCTTGACGTATTCAGGGTCATCGGGGGTATTTTCGTGACCGGCANTATGTGTGAACTTTACAAGCGGAAGTCCACCGCCGTTATCCACTTGTGCCGAAAGCATAAAGCGTATTTTTTCGAGAGCCATTTCAGGATTAAGATGTATAATACCCTGAATATCCTGAACAGTATCACGATAACCGTAACCGTTTCTTAATCCGCAGTATATGAAAGATGCCGCACGTGACCATATGAACGTTATGAAACACTGATAAGCATTCCACACATTAATCATGTTGTTAAACTCTTCGGACGGTGTTTCAACCCTGAAATTTGATAACTGACCGTGCCAGTAGTCTTTTAACTGTTTTATTTCCGTATCTACTTTACCGGCTGTCTTGTATTCGTTGAGGATTGATTCTGCCTGTTCGTTGTTACGCTGACCTAAAATATAAATAAGTTCGATAGTTTCACCGGATTTTAATGTTATATCCGACTGCAATGCACCACAGGAATTTGAGTTATAGTTCATGACGTTATTACAATGACCTGTTTCGACTGCTATCGGGTTGGAGTAAGTCCGGTAAGCACCTATGAAATCGGAAAGACTTCCGCAGGATGCCGAAACATCTGTACCAACCATACCGAAAAATCTGTCTCTTCTGTCTTTGGAACTGTTTCCGCTGATAGTCTGTACGATTTTGTTGTTGATAAACTGTGTCTGAGAGATAAAAAGCGAATACTGTAAATTAACCTGGTCTTGTTCGTAATTGTCTTCGTTGGTGAACTCTATAAAACCNAATGTTGAAAGATTTCTGTCATTTACGCCGGTATTGGTTATTCTGGTACGCCATACTTCGTAAGTCTTTCCGTATGGGACGTAATAAGTTACTTCCGACTTTATTTCAGCGTATTCAGCAGAAATAATCGTGTATGCCGTACCATGTCGGCATTCAGANTTGTAGGTGTCGAGAGGTTTTCCTACCGGTTGCCATGATGCTGACCAGTAGTCATTAGTTTCATTATCCCTGATATAGATGTANCNTCCNGGGAGTGCCATATCGGAATTAAAACGGAATCTTGTTATTCTTCCGTTCGCACCGGATTTTACAAAACTGTATCCGGCGGAATTGTTCGAGATGATAGCACCGTATTCAGGGTCTCCGAGGTAGTTAGCCCACGGAGCAGGGGTAGCAGGATTAGTAATCACATACTCCTTGTTTGCGAGGTCAAAATGTCCATACTTCATAATTTTTTTAACTCCTTTATTATAAAATTTTATCAGAATGCAAGATATTGCATTGCTACATAGCCGGAATAATTTCCCCATGTAATGTAGCACCATGTATCGTCATATTGATAATTTACATATACTGAACTTCCTTTCGGGATAGCGGTTATAATACTTCCGTTTGTTGACGCTGAAGAACGCAGATTAAGCGGGTCACTGTTGGTAGCAACTGTTGCCCAGTCACCGTTGTGACCGTCGCCGTCAATGTTGTCGTAATCATCTTCATAAGAAGAGTAATAACCGTTGTAATTGTCGTCATATCCGTAAAATTCTCCGGATAATATAAGCGTGATATATGCCGAATTTATGTAACCGCTTACGCCGTTGTAAGTAGTATAGTACCAGTTGCTGTTACTTGTCATTTTTACGTCAATATACTTTCCTTTCGGGATAGAACCGAGTATTTTATAACTTTCGCCTGCTCCGGAACGTATATTCAAAGGGGAACTTTTTGTTGTTACACAGGCGTAATATACACCGCTGTATACTTCCGTATAATCGTTCTGTACCGGTGTTTCTGCCGGTACTTCTTTTATGATTTCTTTTTCTACTTCCACAATAACCGTAACGGTTACAGTTTCGGGTATCGGTTCAGCAGTAGTTGTAGTAGTAGTTTGTTTGGTGGTGGTAGTGGTTAATTTTTCAGTAGTCTGTACTTCAGTAGTCTGTTCCTGAGTAGTTTTCTGTTGAGTTTCAGAAGAAATTGTATTGTTCCGGACGTTACCTTCGGGCTGATTATTGTCTTTATTGAACATCGCACGGATTGCTGTTGACATAAGAACTATTATAACAGCAAAGAATATTATCACAGCTATAAGAATTATGTAAAGAAGTCTGGAACTTCCTGTTTTTACCGGTTGTGGCGGAATGTATGAGTTCTGCGGATTAATATTGTTCGGATAATTATTATAGGGATTATTGTTGTTATTATAATTGTTATTGTAAATATTATTCGGATTCTGTGTGTATTGTTGATTATAATTCCCTGAATAATTATTGAATAGGTTGTTTGGGTCATTGTTATTGAAATCTGCCATTTTTACACTCTCCTTTCTGTTAGTAGTCGAATGAATCAGAAATTTCAGTATCGTCAATTATGTCCGGAACTTCTGCCGGTGGGGCAGTTTCAATGACAGGCGGTTCAGTCTCTGCAACAGGGGGTATAGTTTCAGGCGGTTCAGTTTCAATTACAGGTGGTTGAGTTTCAATGTATGGTGGTTCAGTGACAGGTTCTGTATATTCAGTATGCTTTTCAGTTTCAGGCGGTTCAGTAGTTTCAGGTTTAGTTGTAGCGGTAGTAGTGGATTTTGTAGTAGTTTCTGATGTTTCGGTAGTTTCGGTAGTAGTTTTGGTTTTTTCCGGTTCTCCCAGTGTGACATACTGTGCAGATACAAAACCGCTTTTGTTTTTGTATTCTGCATAGTACCAGTCATTTAAGTCTATGTTGTATACAGTTATTGGTTCGCCTTTATCTATTGATGTAACTTTTTTTGCACTTGTATCAGGACCATAACGGAGTGTAAGCGGTTCAGTAGTTGTTGAAACATAAGCCGGTTCGCCGGAGCCTTTTTTTCCGAAAGTGCGGGCATCTTTTAAATTTATCCAGCCATTGATTTTAAGTTTACCCCATTTACCTGAAGTGTCATGTTCAACTATAGTATAAGTATCACGGTCATTTATGTACTTGATTATATCGGAACTTTTATCCGCTTTCTTGTATACCGGAAGATTATAATTGTTTATTTCCATAGTATAGGCTTCAAACTTGTCGGGAGTGCCGAAAGATACATATTCACCTGAAATGAAACCGGATATTTTGTTATAGGTTACATAGTACCAGCCGTCTATATTTATATTGTATACGTTTATTGATTCGTCTTTCGGGATATATCCTATAGCCTTTGAAGATTTTGTAGGTGCATACCGTATTGTAAGAGGGTCTTTTTTAGTGGAAACATATGCCTTGGTACCTCTTACAGAAATCCAGCCTTGCTTGTCGGCATCATCAAGATTTATCCACTTACCCGATTTAAGTTTGCCCCAACGTCCTTTACGTTCAGTCAGGGTATAAGTACCTCTGTCGGTTATGTAGTCATATGCGAAAAACTCATAATCGGGACTGTTATATATTTCAAGTTTATAGTTATTTATGGTCACGTAGTAAACCGGAACAGGTGCAGACGAAACTTTTATTTTTTTGGTCTTGACAAAATCCTTGAGATTACATTCAACAGGTTCACTCCATTCGCCGTATATTCTGTTATCTTCTTCACCGTTGTAGGCTCTTACCCTTGTCTTTATCTTTACCGCAACAGAAGAACCTGTTTCAAAATATGTATCTGAGGTAATAATTGTACGTTCATAAGATTCACCGGAATTATCTTCTGTTTCAATCGCCTCGATTTCGTAACCGTCAGCATTTTCAACGGCGTTCCAGTCAAGACGGAGAATAACACCGTTACCGTCTTCAGTAGGCTTGCCGTCAAATTCGCTCAGTAGTGGTACAGCAAGTTCACCGGTAAAAGATTCAGTTTCGGGTTCAGTTTCTTCTTCGTATTCTTCGGTGTAATCTTCTTCAGTGTCTTCGGATTCAGATATATTTTCACTGTCGCCGACGGATACAAGATTATTATTTCCGGAATTTTTCGGGGTATCGTCTTTTTTGAGTGCGGATATTACAGCAGACAAAGCAAATATTACTACTGCCAGAACGATTATTATAACTATAAGTGCTATATGCAGACCCGAAAAAGACGGTTTGCGGATATTTGTATTATTGTTGAAATTCTGATTAGGGTTGTTATATGGATTATTATTATACTGGAAGTTTTGATTAGGGTTGTTGTAAGGATTGTTATTATACTGGTAGTTCTGATTAGGGTTGTTGTAAGGATTGTTATTATACTGGTAGTTCTGATTAGAATTATTATATGGATAATTCTGATTTGTGTTATTATACGGATTATTATTGTTGTTGCTGTTATTATTCATATAGACCACCTTTATTTTTGTTACATACCGAGACTATAAATTTTCCGTCTTTAAGGATGTACTGTCGGAAATAATGGTCTTTCACGGAAGATATTATCTTATTACCGTCGAAAGAAAATTCAACAATATTCAGCGGATACGAAATGCCAATACCTATCGCCTTGACATAAGCTTCTTTGAGAGTCCACAGACGGAAGAATAATAAATCACGTTGATTATCGGGTGAGTTGTCAATAAGTAATTTTTCTTTATCGGAAAATGACCGCCTGACGACGTTAGGACGGTATGGGCGTACACCCTCGCAGTCGACACCGCATTCAGTATCCGCTATGAGACATACTGCTATGCCGTCAGCGTGGGAGAGATTATATTTTATTTCCGGAAATTCCGCAAGTGAGGGCTTACCATGTTCGTTACGGATAATGGGTGTATGGTCTGTGATGTACTCTATATGCCTTGTCCGGAGACATTCACGGAGCAGGTTATGTGCATGGGAACGCTGTTCCTTTTTCGGAACTTCTTTCAGTGATATAAGCAACATATTTTCAAACCACCTTATAAAAAAATCTTTTACGGATATTATATCACATCAGTGACGAAAATGCAAGAAAAAAGTGACATTTATTACTTGAATCAGTAAATTAAATATGTTATAATTTGTATATGGAATGTAACTGTTTTGTAAAAGCGGATTAATTGTGTACAGTTTTTTTGTATGTTATAATAAAGGAGGTTTTAAAATATTGGATTTTTTGAAGGCTGTTATACCCATATTATTTATTATATCTTTGATTTCGCTGAAAATAAATCCGCTGGAAAATAAAATCTGTTCCGGAATAAAAAAATTTTTTAATGTATTAGCGATGATTTTTATAATACTAATAAAAATATATATACTTATACTTATAGTAGATGTAATTTTCAGTATATTTTTTGGTTCAATACTTGGCGGATTACGTGAATTTTTACTTGGATTCGGATTTTAAAATAAACATAAAGGAGGATTTTTAAATTTGGGATTTTTTAAGGTTTATTAAAATTGTTCCGATAATTATTATTATATCTGTTTTAGCATATGCGTTATTATGGACTTTTTTTCCGATTGTACTTTGCAAATAAATCTGTCAGGAATTATGTAATAAGAGAAATATCAATCGGAACAAGTTGGGAAGATGCAACTGAAATCATTAATGAAAATAAATGGGTAATAAAGATAGTGGATATTGAACACGGACTTGAAATAAATGATTCAGCTGAAAGTGTTGATTTTGCAAGTACTGATGAAATGTCTAATGGTTCAAAATACGCCAGTAGCCGAATTGTTGGAAAAAAAGCGATGTTCGTGGAATTAGGAGAATTTTATAGCCCATTCCATACTGCTGTTTTTGCTTACTTAGCATTTGATGAAAATGATTCTCTTATGGAAGTAGCAATAAGAAGAGACATTGATGGTATATAATATTTTATATCTTTAATTAAATAATTATAACTATTCATAATATTTATTTTTATAAATATAAAGGAGGTATTTTATATGTCAAGCATTATATTGATTTTTTTGTTTATAGGAATACCGGTAGGGATAATAATATTTTTTATAATGTCACTGCTTGAATTTAAGGGTACGCCGAAAGACCATTTATACTATAAGAAACGAAAGAAAAAGTTGATAGTATCGGCGGTACTTATGGGAATAATTTTAGTATCAGTTATAGGATTATTTATAATGATTTCAATTTCACTTACGCATATGTAAAGGAGGATTTTATATGTTTGGAGATTTATTAGTTACGGCAATACCGGTAGGAATAATTTTATTTTTTATAGTATCGCTTATTTTATGGAAAAAAACTTCGGTAGACAGCGAAAAATACAAGTCAAGGAAAAATGCTTTTATAACATCGTCTATACTTGCCGGAATACTTATAACTATAATTATACTGTCATTTATAAGGCTTGATGTATTGTATGGGCTTTTTCTGTTCATACCGGTGGGAATACTGATATTTTTCATAGTATCGCTTATTCTGCTGAAAAGAACTCCTAAAGACAGCAGTAAATACAAGGTAATAAAAACTATGTGTATAACTTTTGCGGTAATCGCCGGAATATTTGTATCGGCATTTGTGGTACTTTTCATAATGACACAGTTAATAATCAGGTATATGTAGGAGGTTTTTTATATGGATATTAATTTTCCGACGCTGTTATTTATCGGGATACCAGCAGGAATAATTATATTTTTTATAGTATCACTGATTTTACTAAAAAAAACTCCGGAAGACAGCGATAAATATAAAAAAAGAAAAACGGTTTATATGGTTTCGTCGGTACTTGCCGGAATAATATTTATTTCAGTTGTTGTATTGTATGTAATGACATTGATAATAATAAGATATATGTAAAAAGGAGTGTACGGAATGAGTGACAAGCTGTTTCAGAAAATACTGATAATAATTTTAATAATAGGTGCGATAAGTACGGGCGTGTTGGTAGCGTATACATTTTATCTGCACGAACACTGTTCCATAATATCGTACATTGCAAACGGAGGTTAATTATATATGAAACTTTTCCGACAGATTACGGCTATTTTATTAATAGTACTTGTTTTTGTGGGTTTCGATATGTCAGTATATAACCTGTTCACGAAGCGTTATATAAACGATACAAGTGAACAGATGCAGGCGAAATCCATAGAACTTGATAAATATTTACCATTTGAGGAAGATTCGGAAGTAGTAAAAATTGAAACAGACTTTAAATTAACCGAAAATCTGCCTGTTATAGACGGTGCAGCGGCATTGTATCCGGTATTTTCGGGATTCGTGAACGCTGTATATCCACCGGACAGCGTTATTTTTGATGGCGAAAATTTTCCGCCGGAAAGTGCGTTACATTATACGAATACTTTAAAGGCGTATCAGGCGGTGGTGGACGGTGATGCGGATATTATTTTCTGTGCCGAACCCTCACAACAACAGCTTGACTACGCTCGGGAGCAGGGTATAGAACTGGAGTTTGTCCCGGTAGGACATGAAGCGTTTGTGTTCATAGTAAGTAATGACAATCCGGTTGACAATCTTACTGTAGAACAGATACAAGGTATGTACTCCGGAAAATATAAGAACTGGTCAGAAGTCGGCGGTGACATGTCATTAATTGACCCCGTACAGCGTATTGAGGGTAGCGGAAGTCAGTCTGTTATGATATCTTTTATGGGTGATACGCCTATGAAAAAAAATCCGTTCGGATTCATGGGACGTGCTATAGGATTTTCGTTCAGGTACTATGTTTCCGGAATAGTCGCCAATGGTGGTGTGAAAATGCTGTCGGTGAACGGAGTATATCCGGATAAGGAAAATATATCAGCCGGAAAATATCCGGTGACTGTCGACTTCTATGCGGTATACAGAAAAGACAATGCAAACCCTAATGTAAAATCATTGACTGACTGGATTCTGTCTGAAGACGGTCAGGAAATAGTCGAAAAATCGGGATATATTCCGATACAGCAGGGGCAGTTGAAATGAAAAATATTCTTGCTAAAATTTTTATTATTATGGGATATATTCTGCAAATTTTATGTAGTTATTTGATGCTTGTAGTGTCTGGGACTTTGGCTTTCGGGAAGTGGAGTGCATACGATTCTTTTGAAGCTATAAAAAATTCCCTTGAAATAAAGGATATATTTAATATTATTGTAGTAACGCTTATATTTGTAGTATTTGCGTTTCTGCCATACGGATTAACTGAATGTTTTTACTGGTGGTACTATGAAGAAAGAAAAATTTCTGAACGCTGGATTATACCGTCAAAAATAATAAGTATTATAACAGTATTAATATATATAATCGGTAGTATTCTTTATTTTCTTAAACCGGAGGTAGATATAATGATTGAATTTTTTTGGGACTTAATTTGTGACTTTGAATGTCCGCAACTGTTTTTTGCATTGTTTGCGGTTATGGTATTATCAGGCATTTTAATAATTTTTTCAACCAGAAGTATTTTTACTAAATTTTTCATTGTAACAGGGGAAATATTCCAGATTTATCTGGAATATTTAATATTGATGTTTTGTGTGTTTTTGTCATTTCCACGTACTGTTTATTCTGAATTTTGTGATGGAGAAGTAGTTTTTGAATATACATCTGAACATTTTATCACGTTGATTATATTGATACCTATATTTTATTTATTGATATTATTTCCGTACAAGGTAACAAGATTTTTATATAATAAATGTTACAGGTACAGGAAAGTTTCTGAACGCTGGATTATACCATCAAGAATAATCAGCCTTATGACTTTTTTAATATATTCGGTAATAATCATATATTATTTTATTGAGAGTACAGGGAAATTTTATGCGATAGTGCTTGTGATACATACAATAATATTCATTCTGATTACAAGACGTTTTTTCCGGAATAAAAAAGCAGGCGGAAATTATACAGAATACACTTCAATTATGAAAGTTCTTTCGGTTGTAATAAATATAGCGTCGGGAGTGATAGCGTTTATCGGTGTGAGACTGGATAGCTTTATAACAGGTGAAGTAGCGGTATTTTTTCCATACGGAATAAATTTCCTGTTATACAGACGTTTATATAAGAAAAATGGACTGTCTGAATGGTGGACATTTCCGGCGATACCGTTGAGTATAGGGGCATTTTTTATATACTGGTACAGACTTACGGAGGTTTTTATATGACAGTAATTATTTTCTTTTTGGTGGTTGTAGTTAATATAACCGGCTTTTGCTTTATATTAAGAAATTTTTTCCGGAAGGAAAGATATACCGGAAAAAGTTCCGTATGGAGTACGGTTACGAAAATTTTTTCAGTAATATTTAACCTTGTAATTTTTTGGAGCGTAATATATGCGATTGCCGGTGGACTATGGAATATATCGGCACACGGACATTATTATAAATTGGAAAGTATTCATTTATCTGATTTTTTCACCGGATTAATACTTATTGAAACAGCGATATTTCTTCCATATGGACTTAATTTACTGTTATATAAATGGTGGTACAAAAAAACAGGACTTTCAAAATATTGGATATTTCCGGCAATAGCTATCGGAGCAGGTGCATTTATAGTATGTGTATTTTCCATAATTTCAGGGGATTTTATTAATGACTGGTCAACANTCAAATGGAGGAGGTGATTATATGACAGTAATTATTTTTTGTTTTGTGGTAATGGTCAATGTAATCGGNTTTTNCTTTATAGNAAGAAATTTTTTCCGGCAGGAAAGATATNCCGGAAAAANTTCCGTATGGAGTACGGTTACNAAAATTTTTTCNGTNNTNNTNAATNTTGTACTTNTTTATGGNGTATTCTGGGGATTTTTTATAAGTTTAATGTTCATGTCGACACGAGGACTTTTTTGTAATCATCATAAAATTTACGTATCCGATTTCTTTACAGGTTTTGCATTAATGGAAGCGACAATTTTTTTACCGTATGGGATAAATATNTTATTATATAAGATATGGTACAGAAAAAATAATCTCTGTANATGGTGGATATTTCCGGCATTANTGGTAGGTGCGATAACTTTTTTACTGGCTGTATCAGGTCTGCTTATAAGCGGATATATAAACGACTGGTCAACATCTGAATGGTTGTAATCATACGGAAATATTGTACTCATCTTGCAGACCGTCCGGAATATCAGATACATTTACTTCTTTGAAAAGCATCGCACCGCCGTCGACAGTGAGATAGTTAGCTAACCACTCATCAGGGGANAGGTCTTTATACTGGCTTACNACNTTATNTTTTTCGCCGTTGANGTANCCTATTTTCCTACCNCAATNGCTTTTCGATACCACACAGAACGGNANATATTTTTTATCGTCCCATNNTATAGAAGTATATTCGCCGTTATCAGTACTGGTCATATTCACGAGTTTTTCGTTACATGAACAGAATAACATCATTACCGACGTAAATATAAGTAAAAATTTTTTCATATTATANCCTCNGCAGTGGCACGTATNTNAAAGAACGTCCGGAAAACTTCGCCCTCGTTATGTACGGTATCTTTCATAGCACGTAACCGCCTTTTACCTATGCGACGGTCAAGAANTGCAAANACTCTTACGATAGCNTTTTCACTGGACAGNCTTTTTTCTATTGACTGGTTNTCAAANTCNTNAAAAGCCCTNTAAAAACATCTTTGGTCAAACTGTCCGAACTGTAAAGCNATATCGTCCATAATNGGAAATNNNNCGTGTGCTNTTCTNANNNTNNAGTTTTCGTCTTTCGGGAGCAGGNNANCTTTACTCCANTGTTCNCAGTAACTGCCNTCTATTATTTCCNTNCCGTCAAGCAGNATNGAGGCNCNNCCNTNATNGTCNGGANANTTANTGTAACTTGTCGCAAAGTATNNTATNTGACCTCTTAACGATTCGGCAAGATATTCATTTTCAAGTTTATGTCTTATTGCAGACCATCTTATTGCAAAACATCTTCTCATGTAATCACACCTTTCAGTATTTTCCATATTCTAACATATTATTACAGAAAAGTCAATAGTTTTGCACGGATTGTCAACCTGNACAGAATTTATAGTTGACATTATTTGTTGAAAACGCTGTAATGGTTGTCATATTATTGGTTAAAATGACAGAATTTGTTGTAAATGAATAAATTTATTGCGTTTTCACTTGACTATCACGAAAAAATAAGATATAATAGTTACAGTGTTAAATAATTTTTTGTTATTTGCACTCGTTTTGTTGTCTCCTTTCTTTTGTTCTACACATATTTATTTTGAATTTATCTGTGTGAGACAGGGTAATGTTTATACCCTGTCTGTTTTTTTGTCAGAATATATAATATATTATTCCGTAAAGTACCGCCGAGGCAAGACCGTATAATATGACCGGTCCGGCAATAGTGAATATTTTAGTTCCGACACCGAGTATAAAGCCTTCGGATTTAGCTTCTATGGCGGAAGAACTTATAGCATTTGAGAATCCTGTTATAGGTACAAGCGTACCTGCTCCGGCGTGTCTGGCGAGTTTCGANTACCACCCGAAACCTGTACATATTGCACTGGCGGTCACGAGTATTATGGAAGTCCATGCACTTGCGGAACTCCTGTCAATTCCGGAATTTTCGAGAATTAACATAATTATCTGTCCTATAACGCATATTCCGCCCCCTACCGCAAAGGCTGTACTTACATTTACTTTAACGTTCGATTTAGGTGACGCCTGTTCAGTCATTCTGCTGTACATCTGTGGAGTTATGTTCATAAAAAAATCAGCCTCCTTGCGTACTATTATGTACTTAAAAGACTGATTTATACTTCTTTTTACATGGTAACCACAAACGCTATACTTTTACCCTCGTCATTTTCGACGCTTATTTTAAACTTATGCTTGTCTATTATGGATTTTGCTATAGCAAGTCCTAAACCGTAACCACCAGTTGCCTGACGTGTTCTTGAATCGTCAGTACGGTAGAATCTTTCAAAGATTTTATTTTTTTCGGAATCCTTTACGCCTGTACCGGTATTGTATACGGATAATATTTTCTTATCGCCCTGTTTTCTGAGAGTTACACGGACTATTCCGCCGTCATTGGAGTATTTAAGTGCATTGTCGATAAAAATAGCGGTCATTTGTCTGATATGCTTTTCACTGCCGGTTACTGTCAGACCATCTTCAACATTGACGATAAATTTCTTGTTTGTCTCGAATGCCTGACACTCAAACGGTAAAGCCGTATTGGTTACTGCCTGACTTAAGTTAAATTCCGAACATATAAAATCAGATGTATTGTTTTCAAGCCTTGTCAGATTCAGTAAATCATTTACAAGAAGATTCATTCGTTCTGTCTGGGATTTTATATAATTCAACCATTTGTTTTCACCTATTTCACCGGAAAGTACATCAGCATTTGCTGATATTACTGTAAGAGGTGTTTTAAGTTCGTGACTTGCATCAGAGATAAACTGTTTTTGTTTGTCGAAAGCTGTCTTAATAGGTTCGATACTTTTTTTACTGAGGAAATATCCTGCAAATGACAGTACTATAACAGTCAGAGCCCCTATTATTATGGTAGTCCTTATAAACTGCTTCATGACTTTGGTTTCTTCGCTCTTGTCGGTGAGGGCTATGAGAGTACCGTTATTTTTCCTGACGTTATAGAACTGATAAGAATTTATCATACCTGTTGAATCTTTACTGTTGAGAATGTTATTTATATATTCCTGTGCCTCTTCAGCTGTAATGTCATCATTGTTCATGCAGGCGAGGTAATTTCCGTTACTGTCAGCCATTATCACGAAAAATTCAATAGAACCGAAACTTTTCGGGATTGGTTCGTTTTTAGGGTCATTGAACATATCTTCAGGAGGTTTTTTTTCCGGAATACCGTTAATAGTATTGCCGAGCTGAATTATATTACTGCTCTGATTATATGACGGACGAAAAATATTTTCATTATCGGGATTATAGAATTTCCAGCCGTCCGGATGCCACCAGCGGTCAGGATTTTTATGTTTGTCGTCGTATGGGAAATCTTCCGGACGGCGTTCATTATCCGGTGGCATATCGGGTGGGGTATTGTTGTTATTTTCTTCCGGAACAAGTGGGAAAGTTTCCGTAACAACCGGAATTTCAGTAATTTCATCGGAAGTTTCTTCATAGATTTCTTCTTCCGGTTCGTATTCTTCGGGCGTTTCGGGGATAATTTCAGTTTCCGGTGGTAAATATTCTTCGGTTACAGATTCTTCAGTGGGAGTTTCTTCCGGAGCAGGTATGGAAGTTGTTTCAGTAACTTCGGTGATTTCTTCGGTAGTAGTTATTGATTCTTCTGTAGTGATTTCTTCGGTAGTGACAGTTTCTGTAGTAGTTTCCGTAATGGTAGTGTTTTCTGTAGTTGTAGTGACAGTTGTTACAGGTGGTTTGGTTTTTTCGGGTGGGGGAATCTGATTGTGTTTTTTATGATAGTCTTCGGGTGACGTGAAACTGAAAGTATCTGTTTTTTCGTCGTACTCTATACTGGAGGCGATTGTTTTCAGGACTTCTTCCGACTGCCTCTGCATGAAAGAACGTGTAACTATATTTATCGAACTGAGTACCGCTATGAAAATCGCAAGCAGAATACTTGTTATCACTGCGAAAAGTTTTAACTGTGCCTGTCTGAACATAGTGTACACCACCTATTCCAGTGAATAGCCTATACCTCTTGCGGTTTTAATCTGTACAGGTGCGGAAATGACTGTTATTTTTTTCCGGAGGAAAGATATATAGACCTCTATATTATTGTATTCCACGTCACTTTCATAACCCCATATTTTTTCTATAATACGTTCTTTCGGTAAGATATGGTGCGGATTTGCTATAAGCATTTCCATAATCTGATACTCTTTCAGACTTAATTTAACATCATTTCCGGCATACATTATCGAACACGTATTTTTATTTAATTCAAGACCGTTAAATTCAAGTTTGTTGTTATCGACTATTTCACCTTTACGCCTTGTCATAGCACGTACACGGGCGAGTAGTTCGCCTGTGACGAACGGTTTAGTAAGATAGTCGTCCGCACCGCAGTCGAGACCGTTTATTTTGTCTTCGATTTCACTTTTTGCCGTAAGAAGAAGTACCGGAGTATGTATTTTTTCCCGACGGATATTACGGAGTATTTCAATACCGTTCATGCGAGGTAACATTATATCAAGTATAATACCGTCATATATACCGGTCAGTGCATTGTCGAGACCGTCTATACCGTCATAGACCGTATCGACAGTATACATATTACGTTTCAGAATTTCTGACAGTGCATCTGCTAACTGCATTTCGTCTTCTACTACAAGTAATTTCATAAAAAAACTCCTTTCATTGTATGAAATATATTGTAACGTATAAATATTAAAATAGTCTTAAAAAATAACGGCTCTTTATTCAAGAACCGTTATTTTGTTTATATTCTGGATTTTAATTTTCTTATAGTATAACCCTCTTTTACTTTCATAACTCCACGGTCTATTACAAGTGCGTAATCGGGTACATCTTTGGTTACAGTAGTTCCGGCGGCGGTATAGACTGCTTTTCCGAGTTTAACCGGTGCTATAAGATTAGTATTACAGCCTATGAAACACTTATCGCCGATAGTACAGCGACTTTTTTCGATACCGTCGTAATTTACCGTTACCGTACCTGCTCCGATATTTACCTTTCTGCCAACGTCGCTGTCGCCTATGTATACGAGGTGCGAAACTGCTGTTTTTTCGCCTATCACGGAATTTTTTATTTCCACGAAGTCGCTTATGTACGCACCTTTTTTAATATGGCTTTGTGGTCTTATATGTACGTAATGAGTAATTTTTACGTCATCTTCAACGACGGAATCATATATCTGTGCGGAATCTATTTCCACATTGTCGCCGATAGTACAGTTTTCAATAGTGGAGTTTGCACCAATAGTACAGTTTTTACCTATTTTTGTATTGCCTCTTATTATAGTATTCGGCATAATTTCAGTACCTGTCCCGATTTCCACATTTCTTTCAATTATAACGCCGTCGGTACATACAAAACCTATACCGTTATTCAGATGTTTTCCGATAATCATCATACGGGCGTATGTGTTCAGATTAAGTAGGTCTTTACGGTCATTAGCACCTCTTATGATGTCGGCATTGTCAGATTTATATGCACCGGCGTTCAGACCGTCCGCAATTGCTATTGAAACGGTATCTGTTAAATAGTACTCTTTCTGTACGTTGGAGCAGGTTATTTTACTGAGGAATTTTATTAAGTCTGCCGTCCTGAACCAGTAAGCACCGGAATTTACTTCACGTATTTTACGTTGTTCTTCGGAAGCGTCTTTCTGTTCGACGATACCGCTTATACCGTTTTCGGTACGGATTATTCTACCGTATCCGTATGGGTTATCGAGTTCGGCAGTAATGACCGTCACGGCGTTGTTATGTTTTTCGTGGTATTCGAGGGAATTTTTAATAGTTTCGCCGTCTATAAACGGAGCGTCACCACACAGAACGAGAGTATTTCCGGAAACGTCATTTTTAAGAAACGGTATCGCCTGCATTACTGCGTGACCTGTTCCGAGGCGTTCCGCCTGTAGTACTGTTGTATAACGTCCGTCAAGATATTTGTCAATCATCTCACCCATGAATCCTTTAACTATACAGATGTCTTTTACTTCTGCACTTTCGCACGCTGAAATGACCCATTCAAGCATAGGTTCACCGAGAACTTCAAAAAGCGGTTTAGGTATATCGGCTTTCATGCGTTTACCCTGTCCGCCAGCGAGTATGACAGCTTTATTCATATTATCTTACCCCTTTACTTTTTTAATTAATAATTTATAATTAATAATTATGAATTAACTATATCCATGATTTGTTTATAAAGATTTGCTAAAGTTGATGACCATGTTTGTATATTATAGTATCCTTCACCTTCATTCAAAGTCATATCTAAATATTGAAATATATTAGATTTATCATTAATATAATAATTTACATGGAATTTATATCCAATTATTATAACATTATATCTGGATGA
>JAAVHK010000012.1 GCA_014799765.1 Ruminococcus sp. | reverse complement strand
AGGAACGGTTTTTTTTCTGAGATGAAGTAATGATAAGAAATAATCTGATTAATTGTTAATTGTCGTCGGTGCTTGTTTCGTCGGTAAAAGGTATACCCTTATTGGAGTTAGCTTCCTGCAGGATTACTTCAATTTTAATATCCTGACCTGCTCTTGTGACGGTAAGAGTAATAGTTTCGCCTGCTTTATGAGTGTTCTTTATTTTGTTGAGTTCGTCGGCAGTAGTAATAGCTTCGCCGTCGATGTCAATAATAACGTCGCCTTTCTGTATTCCGGCGAGGTCAGCCGCACCGCCCTCCTGAACGCTCTGGACGTACACACCCAGCGGTATATCATAGTAACGTGAGACGGATTCGGTAACATCAACAGTTGAAATGCCTATCTGTGGTCTGCCCTTGACGTACTTGTAATTTATGAGGTCATCTATGATAGTTTTAGCCTCGTTTATCGGAATCGCAAAGCAGAGACCCTCAACGCTTGCAGAACCGTAAGTTGACGATATTTTAGCAGAGTTTATACCAATTACCTGACCGGCACTGTTGAGTAAAGGACCGCCGGAGTTACCGGAATTTATAGCGGCGTCTGTCTGAATTAGGCTCATGCTTTTTTCGTTTATGTCAATTTGTCTGTTTTTGGCGGATACTATACCGCTTGTAACAGAACCGAAAAGTTCAAAACCGAGAGGATTTCCGACAGCTATAACAAGTTCGCCGACTCTTAAATCGTCACTGTTTCCGAACTCAGCCGGTGTGAGACCTGTTTCATTTACTTTGAGTACGGCTATATCTGTTTCAGTATCGTATGCGATAATTTTAGCATCATGTTCAGTTTCGTCGCTGAAAACAACGGAAACTTCAATAGCCTCACCGCATTTGTATTCGCTGTCATCATAGATAACATGGGCATTTGTAATAATATAGCCGTCATCCGACATTACTATACCTGTACCGGTTGCCTGAATTTCCTGAGGTTCGGGATTGGAGTAGCCACCGCCCCACATCCCCCACGGATTATAGGTCATTTCGGGTGTATACTCGAAAGTAGAGGCGACACCCACAACAGACGGCATAATAGTATCTACTATATCGGGGAGATATTTTGCATCTGCACGTGAAGCTATATCTATAAGGCTTGGTATATCACGGACTTCTTCAGGATTTTCAGCTTTTGACGAATCCGGCAGACTTTGTTGCAGACTTGCCCTTGAAGTTTCAGAAGATTCTTCTTCAAAATCCGATACCGGTATTTTGTCTTCATTCATGTACTTGTAAATCTGTACAGAACCACCACCGACTATCGCCATACAAAGTATGAAAGCTACGGCTTTAAGTCCGGTATGATTGTTAGGTTTTTTCGGACTGTTATTATTTTCGTAAACAAAAGATGATGAGTTATAATTTTCCTGCGGTTTATTTTCATCATTGAACGGATAATTATCTGACATAATAAGAGACTTCCTTTCCGGACTGATTTTTTTCTATAACTATTATTATAAACATTTATGTGATAAAATTATGACAGCTTACAGAAAAAAAAGAGGTTTATTGTGAAATATCAGAAAAGAACAGGTTTTTTTAATAAACCTGCTCTTTTAAAAATAAAATCATTTAATTTTAGAATAAGTTTTCTGTGTAAATATTTCACTGTTTACACAAAATCTTTTGTGTACGCCCTCACCGATTAAACCGGCTTCGTCGAAAGCCTTTACACTGAAAACAAATTCCTTGCCGTTTACTTCTGTGAGAGTAGCAGTAGCGGTTACTTTCATACCTTTCGGAGTTGCAGAAAGATGTCTGACGTTAATTTCCGTACCTACTGTTGTAAAGTCGTCTGCTATATATCCGGACAGACAGTTACAGGCGGATTTTTCCATAAGTGCAACCATACACGGAGTAGCGAATACTTCAAGACTTCCGCTACCGACGGTTACAGCGAGTTCATTTTCCGATACGGTAATTTCAGCAGTACCGGATATTCCGGCGGATATGTTTTTCATAGATTATTCCTCCTCTTCGGTAGGTGTAAGAAGTTCTTCGGGTATCGGACAAGGTGAATATACATCACCTATTACACGGTCATATGTGAGCATATCAAGTTCTTCATCACGTGGTACTTCGCTTGCGTATTCTTCTGAGTATACCGGAGTAGTTTTCATATAATCGTTCATAGTGTCGATAAATGCATCACGTGGAGCGTCGATAATATTCATAAGGACGTACGGCATATAGAAGAATGATACTTCATTTTCAGGTACGGAAGAATAATCAGCGTTGTAGTTACTCCATATGAAATATTTCTGCTGATACAATGCACTACAGTTTGAACCGTTCAGCCCGAGTTGATTATAAACGCTTGTCTCACCACGGAGTGAGGGGAAATGGTCACCGACAAAAAATACAAGTGTAGGTTCGTCAATAGTTTCGAGTTCGTCAAGAAATTCTGTTAATCCCTCGTTAGTATGCTTAACCCATGTAAGATAGTTTGTTATCTCATCGCCGTCGCCTTGGTCATATGGCTGATGATTCTGCATAGTAGTCGTATGAATGTAAATCGGATTGTCTGTAGTTTTCACAAGGTCAATAAGCTGATTGTATACGGTTTTGTCGTCGACGTATGTTCCGAAGTGTTCAACCGGCACGGTGAAATCAGATTCGCCGGTCTGGTCATTATGGAAAATCATAGTATCAAAGCCGAATCTTCCGTAAATACGTGAACGGCTGTAGAAAGTACTCTGGAAAGGGTGTACGTAAGCTGTGGAATATCCCCAGTTTTTGTAGTACTGTGCAAGAGCAGGTTGTTCACGGGTAGCGAGTTCACGTTGTGGCATATTAGGAGTATTTATGCCACGCACAGGCAGTCCGAAAAGCAGTTCAAATTCTGAACGGACAGTCCAGCTTGCATAAGTCGGAGTTATAGTAGTTCCGGCGTGACCTTCTGCACGTGCCTTGTCGAAACCTTCGTAATATTTGTCGTCAATGTTGAGTTCGTCGAATACTCTGAAATCCGCATAGGATTCACTCATAACTACTATGACATTCGGTTTGATACCACCGTTGAAGTCATTTACTTCTTTCGGTTCTTCCTCGATTATTTCATTTACATGAATATCGTCATAATTTTCCGGTTCAATAAGCCTGTTTGCGAAACTTTCGGAAGCCGTCTGTATAATGAACGCAAAAAAACCGTTATTCTGAAATTTTTCGTTAAGTTTAAAAGTATTTGTTGCAGGGGTTATATCTATGTTGAAAATATTATAGACAGGTGTTGAAAAAGTCGGCACGCAAACAAGTACGGCAAACGGAACGACACAAGCAGGAGCAGTTATAAAGCGTTTCATAGTTTTAAGCCTTGATTTCGGATTGAAATAAAAAGCAAGTCCGATAAATGCTATTACTATCAGACAGTAAATAATAAGTCGTGGAGTTATTTTTATGTACGCAAATGATTTAAGGCTTTTGACACTCCGGAAAAGTTTCATATCGGAGAGAATCAGATGATTTCCGTTAGTGCCGTACTTGAAAAGTTCCGTTATACTCAGTGCCATAAATACAACACTCTGTACGGCTATTGAAATCCAGCCGGAANGGAAAATGGCAAGCAGAAAAATAAATACAACAGATGCAAGCAGAATATCGAATAAAACAACTGACGGTCTTGTAACAACAAATTCAAGATACGGCATAAAACCTTTAAACTGATTTATTTCTGCCATACTGCATATGAACACCGGAAAAATCAGCATTATTGCAAGATTTATTTTCGGGTGTAAATCTGTCTGCCTGTTGTGTTTTTCCTGAAACGTTTTGAAACGTTCCTTAATGTTTTTTGTTTCAGCATTTGAATCTTTAGTCATTAAATATCCTCCCTGTAATTTATTAGAATCAATATAACATAATCAATAAAAAAAAGCAAGTGTTATTGAAAAATATCATCTTTTTATCACGTAATTCAGCGGTTTTGTAACTCTGTACGAAAAAACCGGTTTTATTTTAGCGAATATGCCTATATACCGAGATAGCCNTTATGTGTAGCATCATTTACGATTTTGTCAATGAGTTCGTAAAGTTCCGGCGATACGTCGGCGAAATGTTCAGTACGTTCCCTGACCTGCTCCGATTTTACGGTGTGTTCCTGCCAAGAAATGCCGTTCTTTGAGTAGTTGAGTATAATGGGTTGTAACCTGTCAAGCAGACCGGCAAATTTTGCTTCAGGTGTCAGACCGTCTTCAAACTCACGCCATAATGAATAAAATTCAGTTTTCTGTTCTTCGGGAAGAAGTCCGAAAATTCGCTGACCGGCTTTTTCTTCACGTTCTGCTTTNGACTTATAGCCTTCATAATCGTAACAGTAAGTATCACCGGCATCAATTTCAACGACGTCGTGAATAATCAGCATTTTCATTATTTTGAAAATATCGGTATCGGGTTTGGCGTACTCAGCAAGTAAGAACGCCATCATAGCAATGTGCCAACTGTGTTCGGCATCATTTTCCCTGCGGTCTTCATGAAGAACATAAGTTTGTCTGTAAAGATTTTTCATTTTGTCAAGTTCAATCATNAANTCNATNTGNTTTTTAAGTTTTTCGTCAATCATAAAAAAAATCACTCCTTTGATTAAATAACCATACCGCCATTTACTGCCAGAATCTGACCTGTTATGTATTCCGCACTGTCCGAGGCAAGAAAACTCACAGCGTCGGCGANGTGTTCCGGCGTACCGAAAAAACCTAAAGGAATTTCTTCTTTTATGGCGGAAAGTTCCTNTGTGGAAAATTTACTGTTCATATCGGTCATTATGAACCCTGGTGAAACACAATTGACACGTATTCCGGAGGGTGCTACTTCTTTGGCGAGAGCCTTTGTAAAGCCTATTATACCNGCTTTAGTGGTTGAGTAGTCAACTTCACAGGAAGCCCCNACCTGTCCCCACATGGACGATATATTTATTATACAGCCGGATTTATCCCGAATCATAGCCGGTAGAAACGCCCGTGAACAGTTCAGCGTACCACATAAATTAGTCTGTAAAATCCGTGTGGATTTTTCGGTAGAAATACCGGTGAAAAGGTCTATTTCGGATATTCCGGCATTATTGATGAGCAGGTCAATTTTTCCGTACTGACCGGCGATTTTTGTTACTTCTTCGGTGTTTGAAACGTCAAACCGGACGGCATTTCCGGAAATTTTTTCCGCTAAGGATTCGGCTTTTTCGTGTGAGTTTAAGTAATTGACTATGACAAAATAGCCGTCTGCGGAAAGTTTCCGGCAAATCGCCTGACCGATACCGCCAGTACCGCCGGTGACAAGTGCAGTTTTCAATATATATCACTCCTTTACCTGTTTATTATACCTTGTTTTTGTGAAAATTTCAATAGGTATTGCAATTTTTCCGGAGATGTGTTATAATTAAGGAAATATCTTCACAGGAGGTTTTTTAAATGAATCAGCAGAAAATTGACCGTATAAACGAACTTGCACGGAAGTCGAAAAGCGTGGGACTTACCGAGGAAGAAAAGGTTGAACAGACCGCTTTAAGAAACGAATACAGACAATCTGTAGTAGGAAATATGAGGGCTGAACTCAACAACACATACATCATGACACCCGACGGAAAAAAACGTAAAGTCGGTACAAAATGAGGTGATACCATGACAGACAACGAATTTTTTCAGTTTGCGGTGAGAGCGTCGGAAAAATCCTACTCACCATATAGTAAGTTTAAAGTAGGTGCGGTACTTCTCACGGAAGACGGACAAATTTTTACAGGTTGTAATATAGAAAACGCCTCGTACTCAATGACAATATGTGCGGAACGTACAGCAATATTCAAGGCGGTATCTTCGGGATTTACGGATTTTAAAGCAATAGCAATTGCCGGAAGTTCCGGCGACGATTTTTCAATACCGTGTGTGCCATGCGGAGCGTGTCTGCAAGTTTTATCTGAGTTTTGCAATGACGATTTTATGATAGTTCTTTCCGACGGCGTACATAAATTAAAAGATTTTCTGCCGAACAGGTTTACAAAGGAAAATATATCATGAATACGATAAATGCGGTCTATAACGACGAGACCATACGAGTATATCAGGCATTCAATGCAAGCATAGCAGAAGAAGCGGTCAGATTAAATACTTTCGGGAAAAATTTTAAAACAGACCGTATGACTTGGATTAAACCGTCATTTTTATGGATTATGTACCGTTCCGGCTGGGCAGAAAAGGAAAATCAGGAACATATACTCGCTATTGACATAACACGCACAGGTTTTGAAGAAATACTGAAAAAAGCCGTCATGTCGACGTATAACGAGTGTATGGGCATTTCACGTGAGGAGTGGAAACAACAGATAAAAATATCTGAAGTCCGCTGTCAGTTTGACCCTGACCGTGATATTTACGGAAATCCGCAGAAAGACCGTACTATACAACTCGGCTTGCGTGGCGGAATGGTTGAAAAATACATATCCGAATATATAGTTGAAATAATCGATATTACAGAAAAAGTGCGGTACATGAAAACGCTGAGGGATAGCGGTAAACTTGTTATGGAAATGCTACCGGTTGAAGTACCATATCCGACAGAAAATATTGAAATTGCAGGAGGTATAAATGTTAAGGGAAAAAATTGAAAAATATCTGCTTGACGTTCAGAAACCGTCGAGATATATAGGCGGAGAAGTCGGCAGTATAATAAAAGATAAGTCAGAAACAGATGTCCGGTTTGCGTTCTGTTTTCCGGATACGTATGATATAGGAATGTCACATCTCGGCATGAAGATACTTTATTCACTCATAAATGAACGTGAAAATTACTGGTGCGAGAGATGTTTTGCACCGTCGGAAGACTTTGAGAAGATAATGCGTGAAAATGATATACCGCTGTATGCCCTCGAAAGTCTTGACCCGATAAAAGATTTTGATTTCATAGGATTCACAATGCAGTATGAATTATCATATACAAACGTACTTAATATGCTTGACCTTGCCGGAATACCGATATATTCCCGTGACCGTACCAAAGAACTGACACAGATAGTAGTAGCCGGTGGACCTTGTGTCTGTAATCCCGAACCCCTTGCGGATTTTTTTGACTTATTCATTTTAGGCGAGGGCGAGGAAGTAAACCTTGAACTCATGGACTTATACCACAGAATGAAACAACAAGGAGTGTCAAGAAAAGATTTTCTGCGTGAGGCGTGTAAAATCGAGGGTATATACGTACCGGAATTTTATAAATTCAGCTATAAGCCGGACGGTACTATAGAAAAAGTCGAGACAGTAAACAATGCTCCGGAAGTAGTCAGAAAGCGTATAATAAAGGATTTTGATAAAGTATATTATCCGGAAAATTTTGTAGTACCGTTCACGGAGATAGTACATGACCGT
>JAAVHK010000011.1 GCA_014799765.1 Ruminococcus sp. | reverse complement strand
CTACAGTGACTACTACTACAGAAACAACAGAAGTTACAACAACTGAAACTACTACAACTACAACTACAGAAACAACTACTACAACCGAGACTACAACGACAGAAACAACTACAACAACTGAAACAACAACTACGACAACAACTACCACAACAGAAACTACAACTACTACAGAAGATACTACAACAACCACAACTACAAGCAGAACAAGACCAACAAGAACTACTACATCAGCCACAACTACAGTGACTACTACTACAGAAACAACAGAAGTTACAACAACTGAAACTACTACAACTACAACTACAGAAACAACTACAACAACTGAAACCACTACAACTACTACGACAACAACTACCACCACAGAAACAACTACCACAGAAACTACTACTACAACAGAAACTACTACTACAACTGAAACAACAACCACCACTACAACAGAAACCACCACAACAACGGCTACAACTACAACTACCACAACAGAAACAGAAACAACTACAACAACAACTACGAATATTATAAACATAAGCAAGCAGGACGTATGGGGCAAGGAAGTTACTGGTGCAAGACTTACACTTAAATCTGAGGACGGTTCAGTTAAGTTCACAAGAGAGAATCACCCGAGCATAGGCGAAGGCGAAGAATCCGGTGAAATTACATGGATTTCCGGCAGAATACCTGCTACAGTAAAGAATCTTCCGGACGGCAAGTACGTACTCGAAGAGACAGAAGTTCCGCACGGTTACAAAAAGGCACAGAATGTGACATTTGAAATCAGAAACGGAAAGTTAGTCGGCACAGGAAATACCGTCGTAATGGTAGACGAAACAGAACTTGAATTAAGTAAACAGTCCATTACTGACACTAAGGAAATCCCAGGTGCAGTAATCGAAATAACAGCGGTTGACGAAGACGGAAAAACAGTAGAATTTGACGAATATGTTAAGTCCGAAAACGGTAAAGTTGTTGTGACTAACAACAAGATTACATGGACTTCCGGCGAAGAAGCAACAAAAATCAATAACCTCCCTGACGGCAAGTACACAATGACAGAAATCACATCTCCGGACGGCTATACAGTCAAGAAAGAGTCTGTTGAATTTGAAATCAAGGACGGTAAACTCGTAAATAACGACGATAACAGGGTTGTTATGCAGGACGAAGATGCAGTACTTTCAATCAGCAAAAAACACCTCGGCGGTGAAGAACTCGCCGGAGCAACTCTCACACTTACCGGTAAAGCAAATGGCAGAGACATAACATTCGACATAACAAAGGTTGAAATCGGCAGAGATGCAGAACTTATCAGCAATGCAAATACTACATCACTCCAGTGGATTTCCGGCAATAGTCCGACAAAAATTAATAATATTCCTGACGGTGAGTACACACTTCACGAAGTTGTGGCTCCGGACGGCTACGAAGTTGCAACTGATATAACATTCACAGTTGAAAACGGCGTTGTAATAAAAATCGACGGCAGAGAACTCAATAACTCCACAGACATAATCACAATGATTGACGAAGCAAAAACTACAACAACTACCACAACCACTACTACCACCACAACAACAGAAACTACTACAACTACTACAGCAACTACAACAGTAGGTTCTTATATGCCAAGTAGTGTAACAAGAACACGTCCGACAACTACAACCACCGAAACAACAACAGAAACTACTACAACCACAACTACAACTACTACAGAAACAACAACTACAACAACAGAAACTGAAACAACAACTACTACAACTACAACCACAACAACAGAAACCGAAACTGAAACAACAACAACTACCACCACCACAGAAACCGAAACTGAAACAGAAACTGAAACGACAACAACAACCACAGGTAGCATTGATGGGGGCGACGGTTCAAGAACAAGAACTACTACAAACGGTACCGAACTTCCGGACACAGGTCACAGAACTACAGAAACTACAACTACAGAAACAACTACTACGGAAGAAGAAGAAACTACAACAACAACAACTACTACAACTACCACCACCACAGAAGAAATAACTACAACTACAGAAGAAATAACTACAACCACAACTACAACAACTACAGAAGAAATAACCACAACCACAGAAACTACTACCACAACTACAACAACAATATTCTCAAGTATAAGTGCAGGTGCTGAAACAACAACCACAACTACTACAGAAGATACAACCACAACTACTACAACAGAAGATACTACAACTACAACCACTACAACCGAAGAAACAACAACCACTACAACTACTGAAGCTGAAGAAGAAACAACTACAACAGAAACAACTACAACTACTACAGGCACTGTTCAGAATGAAACAGCCTCAAGAACAACAACATCAAGAACAACTTCAAGAACTACTACAACTACTACAAGAACTACAGCAAGAACAACAACTACTACCAGAAGAAACACGTCCGCACCTCAGACAAGTGATAAGGGCATGGGTATGACAATACTTCTTCTTACACTCGCAACAGGTACAGCTTTAGTAACACGTTCAAGAAAAGATGACGACAAGTAATTAAAATAATCCCTCTCACTTCGGTGAGGGGGATTTTTTCTGTAAAATTATACATAAAACCGATTGAAATCGCATAAAAAATGTGTTATAATTATATTACCATAATTTCTGATAAGGGGGAAAATATTTCATGAATATCGAAGTAACACGGATAAATGAGGGTATAAGAAAAAATCCGGAAAATTACGTCGTAACAGCCAACGAGGATTATATTTACAGACTTAAAAAAATAGTCGATGATATTATACTTCACCAGAAAGAACGACCTGTTATAGTATTGTCAGGACCGTCGGGTTCGGGAAAGACTACTACAGCACTTACAATAGGAAAACTTCTCACGGAGGCAGGACACTGTACGCATACAATTTCAATGGATAATTATTTCTGTTCGCTCACCGAAGAAGAAAAACGTCTTTCGGCACTGGGGCTTATGGATTTGGAATCGCCGACACGTGTAGACAGTGAATTACTTAACGAACATATCGAGATGCTTGAAAATGGTATGTCTGTTGAAATACCTGAATATAATTTCGGAACATCTCAGCGTGAAAAAAAAGGCAGACCTTTCAGACGTAATCACGGTGAACTTGTAATATTCGAGGGTATACACGCCTTGAATCCGGAAGTAATAACAGTACCCGACGAAAAAATCTGTAAAATTTACGTCAGTGTGCGTACAAGAGTAACTTGTGGTGACATAATACTACACCCCTCAAAAATACGACTTATGCGACGTATGATACGTGACCGCAATTTCAGACAGCGTACATTACGTGATACAATGAATATGTTTGAGAGCGTGGAACAGGGTGAAAATAAATATATAATGCCGTTCAAATACCGTTCGGACTATGATGTTGATACATTTCTGTCATATGAACTAAGTCTGTACCGTGATACGCTTATTTACAGTCTGTACGAAATGAACGACGTACCGGAACTTTCCGATATAACGGAAGTAATGGAAAATCTTTTACCGGTTGCAGAATCGGCAGTACCACAGAATTCAATGGTACGTGAGTTTATCGGCAACGGCGAATTTAATTAAAATAAGGCTTTTACGTCCTCAATGGTCAGTGACGGCTGTAAGGCGAGATTTATTCCGTATGCTATAAGCTGTGAGGAACGTTCAATAAGACGGTCAATTTCACGTGAAGTAACCATCATATCAGGGAAATTTTCGGGTTCTTTGCCTGTAGCGTTTCTGATAATGGTGTGGGTGTCGATAACAGTCGGTACACCTATGGCGATAACCGGAACACCGATACTTTTTTCAGAAAGTTCTTTGCGTGCGTTTGCGACACCGCTTCCGGGGGATATTCCGGAATCTGAAATCTGTATAGTAGTACCGAGACGGCTTACATCTGCACAGGCGAGGGCGTCGACGGCAATAATACCGGCAGGTTTTATCTGCCCGCATACCGCCTGAATTATTTCAGCGGATTCAATGCCGGTCTGACCGAGTACACCACCGGCAAAAGTACTTACACGTCTGAGTGATTGAAGAAAGTTATCCGAATCGTTTTCAAGTTCGTTTTCAAGATGACGTGTGGCCAGAATTTTCGCCGAAACCATATTACCGAGTGCGTCCGGTGTTATGTCTCTGTTGCCGAGACCTACAACAAGTATATCACCGTCGGGAATAAATTTTCTTATTTCTTCGGCAAGTTCAGTAATCATTTTTTCATAGTCGTCGGAAAAAACAGCGAGGTCATTTCCCTCAAGTGTGACGTAACGCCCCTTACTTTTCCCGAGTGTATCAAAATAACTGTCATCGTCAAGGATAATTTCAGTCACGGAAAAAATACCCCTACGATTATTTATGTGTACGTTTCCGGAAGAATTTTCCGGAAATCTTTCAACGGCGAGGTCTGTACGGTTATTCATAAAAAAATCCTTTCTATTGTGCAAATTGCTCTAAAATTTTTGAAAAATTTTGTCATATTATTTAGATTTTGCCTATTGCAAAATCTGAAAAAAGATGATATAATAATAGATGTCTCAGTATGATAGGTGTGCGTTGCACCTGTCGGAGTACGTGATTTTTTACACGTGCTTATTATCTGTAATATGCGGATATTTATTCAGTCCGTCGAGGAGGTGTAACGAAATGCCAAACATTAAATCTGCTAAGAAAAGAGTCAAGGTAAATGCTACCAAGGCTGCCGCTAACAAAGCAAGAAAGTCAAATCTTAAGACTATCCTTAAGAAAGCCGATGATGCTGAATCAATCAAGGTAGCTATCAAGAGAGTTGACCAGGCTTGTGCTAAAGGTCTTATGCATAAGAATAAGGCTGCAAGAAAGAAGTCACAGCTTGCTAAGAAACTCAATACTATAGCATAATCTTTAACAATAAAAAAATAAGTCCCTGCTGACAACTCACGGTCAGCAGGGCTTTTTTTATTTTTTCGGATTTTGCTTGTGACGTTCGATAATAATTCTTATAGTATCGTAAAGATGTGGTTTGAGTTCTTCGAGACTGCACGGCTCACTGTACAATATAGCGGAATAGCACGTTGCGGAAACAAGTTCGATAATCATGAAAAGCATTATTTCGGGGTCTGAAAATTCGTAAGGAGCGTCGGCGAGCATACCGTAATAGACTTCCGAAAAATTTATATCTTCCTCTGCCGACGGTGATGTAAGTGCATTCTTGAAAACGCCCCAGCTGAGATTTTTGGAAATGAATGTTAAAAGCGATTTGTTTTCATTCAGCTGATTGATTATATTATCGACTATTTTAATAATTCTGTCCTCAAACTCCGGAATGACAGAATTTTTTTCAAGTTCCGAAACAGCATTTCTGAAAAGCTGGCTTGACTTATGTGAAACAAGTTTGTTTCTGATGTCGTATTTATCCTTGAAATACAGATAAAAAGTCCCTTTTGCTACACCCGCCTTGTCGGCAATATCTGAAATAGATGTCTTGCTGAAACCTTTAGTAGTAAAAAATTCAAAGGCAGTTTTCAGCAGTGAAAGTTCTTTCATTTCCTTGTTTTTGTCAATTTTACCCATATTAAACCTCCTGTAAAAATATTTCCGGATATACTTAAGTATAGTATAACCTATAATACTATAGCTTGTCAAGTGTATAAAAATGACTATCCGTCATAAATTCTGATGTTGAATTTTGTGCAACCCTACAAAATTATGACCATAAGTCATTTTTTATTCTGAAAAAGGTTGACTAACGGTCATTTTTGTAATATACTATATAATATCAGGTAACACAAGAAAGGGTTGATTATATGAAAAAATTCGGAGAATGGATAGTAAAACATAAAGTATTTATATTATTTATGGGTATTCTGTTAATGATACCGTCGGCAATAGGGTATTTCAATACAAGGGTCAATTACGATATACTATCATATCTGCCGGAAGATATAAGTACAATGAAAGGACAGGAAATACTTATAGACGAGTTCGGACAGGGTGGTTTTTCGTTTGTACTCCTTGACGGCATGACCTGTAAGGAAATAGCCGATACTGCCGAAAAAATAGAAAATATCGAACACGTTTCAAGCGTAGTATGTTATGAATCGCTGACGGATTTGAAAATTCCTAAGGAAATATTACCGTCTGATATATACGATTTTTTCAATAAAGGCGATACTACTATGATGGCTGTATTTTTTGACGGTTCAACATCTGCTGACGGAACGCTTTCCGCCATAGAGGAAATGCGGGATATAACTTCCGAACAGTGTTTCATAAGTGGTATGTCGGCAATAACTGAAGATATGAAGAAGATTTCAGATGAAGAAACTATAATTTATGCGATTATTGCAGTAATTCTTACAAGTCTGATACTCATACTTACTATGGATTCGCTTCTTATACCGGTATTTTTCATGTGCAGTATCGGTATAGCGATAGTATGGAATTTAGGTACAAATATTTTCTTCGGTGAGATTTCATTTCTTACACAGGCACTGGCATTAGTTTTACAACTTGGCGTTACTATGGACTATTCAATATTTCTGTGGCACAGTTACAAGGAACAGCAGAAAAATTTTCCCGATAACAAAAATACTGCTATGGCACACGCTATAGGCATTACAGTATCTTCAGTAGTGAGCAGTTCTTTCACGACTGTAGCCGGATTTCTTGCGATGTGCTTTATGAGTTTCACACTCGGACTTGATTTAGGAATCGTAATGGCAAAGGGCGTTATATGCGGAGTTATCGCCTGTGTGACGGTACTTCCGGCAATGATACTTATTTTCGACAAGGCTATTGAAAAGACTTCCCATAAAGAAATAATGCCGACATTCAGAAAGGTATCCGATTTCATAGTAAACCATACCGGAGCGTTTATAACAATAGCGGTAGTAGTACTGATACCGGCATTTCACGGCTACAATAATTACAACGTCTACTATAAACTTGACAGTACATTACCGAAAGACCTTGAAAGCGTGATAGCAAATACCAAACTTGCNGANGANTANAACATGAACAGNACACACATNCTGCTTGTTGATNCCGNTATGNCNGCNAANACNGCTAATAAAATGNTNTCCGAAATAAAAGACGTTGAGGGNGTANAGTTTACATTNGGATTCAATTCGCTGGTAGGTACGGCAATACCGGAAGAAATAATACCGGATTCNGTAANAAGNGTACTGAAAAGCGAAGACTGGCAGTTAATGCTNNTAGGTTCGGAATACGAAGTAGCCTCCGACAGTGTAAACAATCAGGTTGAAAAAATAGATAATATAGTTTCGGCATACGACAGTACCGGAATGATTATCGGCGAAGCACCGGCAACTAAAGACCTCATAGAAATTACAGACAAGGATTTCAAAGTAGTAAGTATTCTGTCAATAGTAGCGATATTTGTTATTATCGCCCTTACGTTCAAATCAATAACACTTCCGGTTATACTGGTAGCGGTGATAGAACTTGCAATCATGATAAATCTGGGAATAGCATATTTCACGAATACTGAACTGCCGTTCATAGCATCGGTAGTAATCGGTACTATACAGCTTGGTGCGACTGTCGACTATGCCATACTTATGACTACACGATACCGTACNGAAAGAAGTGCCGGAAAAACCGGTCACGAGGCTGTAAGTATATCGCTGTCGACTTCGATAAAATCGGTAATAACTTCCGCACTCGGATTTTTTTCGGCAACAGTCGGAGTAGCACTTTATTCGGAAATAGGTATGATTTCTTCATTATGTATGTTGCTTGCAAGAGGTGCTATTATTTCAATGGTAGTTGTTGTAANTATACTTNNGTNGNTGTTCATANTGTGCGACAAGCTGATTTGCAAGACAAGTGCAGGTTTTGCACCGAAAAANAANAAAAATAATTCCGAAAACAGAAAGGGAGAATTTTGTTATGAATAAATTTTCAAGAATAATCGCCGGAGTTTTAGCGGTAACAGTTTCCGCCGGTACTACAGCTTCAATAGCATACGCAAAAAACAATAAAACAGAAACTCCTGTTTCTGAGGATAAGGAAAAAACTGTTTCCNACGGGAAAAGGGTATCCACAGAAAACAGTACATTCAAGGATGAAACAGTTTATGTATTGTGCAATAATGATTCTTCCGTAAAAGATGTTATAGTAAGCGACTGGTTAAAAAATTCGCAGGCACTGGATTCTGTAGCGGATGTTTCAGGACTTTCGGATATTACGAATGTAAAGGGCGATGAGNGCTTCATACAATCCGGAGATTCTCTTGACTGGTATGCGGACGGAAATGACATCTATTACAAGGGCAAATCTGATAAGGAACTACCTGTAGATGTGAATATTGAATACTTCCTTGACGGTAAGAAAACTACTCTTGAAAATCTTACCGGAAAAAGCGGTCACGTAACAATACGCTGGAATTATACGAATAATCAGAAAATAACCCGAAAAATCAACGGAAAAAACAAAACTATGTACGTACCTTTCATGACCGCAAGTGTAGCTATGTTGGACAGCGGAAAATTCCTGAATGTAGAGACGGTCAATGGCAGAGTAATATCGGACGGCGAAAAACTCGTTGTAATCGGCGTAGCGTTTCCGGCATTGTCAGAGAGTCTCGGACTTGACGGAACGGAAATTGAACTTCCGGAAAGTTTTGAGATTTCCGCAGATGTCACGGATTTTGAAATGAACAGTTCAATGACATTCGTTACTAATGAAATTTTTTCCGGACTTGATATTGAAGATACCGATAGTCTGAGCGATTTGAAAGACAAAATAAGCGAATTAAGTGACGGTGCGGAAAAACTTTGTGCCGGTACTGCTGAACTTTATGACGGTATATGCAGACTTTCCGACGGTACAGGAGATTTGACAGACGGTATCGACAAACTGCTTGACGGTTCACTTTCATTGAAAAACGGTGCGGTTGAATTGAGTAACGGTTCGCAGGCACTCACAGACGGTGCAAAAACTTTGTCGGATTCTGTCGGCACACTTTCGGACGGCGTAAAGAGTGCGAAAAACGGTTCAGCACAGATACTTGACGGAGTTTCACAGGTAAACTCCGGTGCAGACAGTCTCACANACGGCATTTCACAGTTGAATGACGGTGCGGAAACTCTGTACGGTGGGATAAATTCCGCAAAATCCGGTTCTGAAGAACTTGTTTCGGGATTCGATAAAGTGACAGGCGGTACAGAAGAACTTATTTCAGGTGCTGAACAACTCACAGGNGGNNTAGACAGTCTNAAAAATGGTAGCGTACAGGTAAAAAACGGAAGTTTACAGGTTTCCGCCGGTATGGATAGTCTGACCGCCGGAGCAGGTATATTGAACGATTCGGCAGAACGTCTTTCAGGTGGGATAAATTCTGTAAAAAACGGTGCTGACGAACTTAAAACCGGAATATCTTCAGCAAAATCGGGTATTGACAGCATATCCGCCGGTGCAGAAAATCTTTCTGCCGGAATAACTACCGCCGGAAATTCCCTTGACGCTACAATTTCCGCCAATGAACAGGCATTGAACGNACTTACAGAAATGTACATGAAAAATCCGTCGGAAGAACTCGCCATAGCGGTAGGAACTTTACAGCAGACTATCGAGGCACAGAAACAGATTTCCGGTACTATGACCGACGGCGGACAGCTTATCACAGGTGCGGAGGCATTATATGAGGGTTCACAGAAACTATCCGCCGGACTGTCAGGAGCGGAAAACGGTACGGAAATACTTGTACAAGGTCTTGAAACTCTCAGCGACGGCGGTACGGCACTCGCACAGGGTACGGAAGAATTATATAATTCTTCGATTATACTTGCACAGGGTACTAAAAATCTTTCCGATGGTGCAACCGAACTTGATAACGGTATTGGTATTTTTTCGGACAGCAGTTCCGGACTTATCGGCGGACTTGATTCACTGGCGGACGGTATAGAACAGCTTGCAACCGGTGCAAAATCGCTTGATAACGGTCTCGGACAGCTTGTTGACGGTGCGGACAGTCTGAAAAATGGTACGGTACAGGTGTATGAGGGTTCATTTATACTTAAAGACGGTCTCGGACGGCTTACAGGTGGTGCGGAAACTCTCGACAGCGGATTAAGCCAGTTACTTTCCGGAAGCAGTCAGATTTCAGGCGGTGCAAATACTCTTTATCAGTCGGTGATAAAACTGAATGACGGTACAAAAGCATTGTCGACGGGAGCTGACGAATTATGGAACGGTATGGGAAGTCTGAAAACAGGCAGTAAAGAACTTACCGACGGCATAGGAACTCTTAAGGACGGTGCTAAGGAACTCAACGAAGGCATGATAAAATTCAACGACGAGGGCATTTCACAGATAACAGCGGTCATAAATGAGGATTTGCCGGAAATAATTGATAATTTCAAGGCATTACGTGAAATATCACAGGAATATAACTCATATTCCGGAATTGCCGACGATATGGACGGAAATGTAAAATTCATATATATCTTTGACGGAACATGACAAAAAAGGTGCAGAATTTATAGTCTGCACCTTAATTTTTATTCTTTGTAATATCCTATAAATTGTGGTCTATAGAATCTCAGTAAAGTGAGAATTATTTCCAGAGGGTTTAAATTGTTTTTTTTGTCATAAAGCTGTTCTTTTTTCAACGAATAATTTGAAGCCCATGTTTCTTTAACATCTCCGTCAATAATTTTTACTGCCCAGTAACCGTCAGGGTTTTCCGTACCTGCTCCGAATAATAAAGTATCTGATTTTACACTGTCTCCCTGATAGGCGGTATAATTAGTAAAGTCCCGACATTCTCCGAAAATATAACTTTCACCGTTTAAATTAATATCGGAATAATCTGCCAGTTCTATCAGACCGTTAGTAAAAGAATTGTAATGAATCCTTGCCAACGAATTAATTGAAGCTATTTTTCCTTTTATACTATGTTCAGATATCGGATATATTATTAACATTAAAGTTAAAACAACTGAAAAAACAGTAATTATTTTTTTCATTTATTCAGTATCGGCGAGGGGTTCTGAAGTAATTTCCGTATCGTCTCCGGAAATATCTTCGGTAATATTTTCCGTAGTAATTTCCTGCTCCGGTACAGCTTCTTCATTTTTGTATACGGTTACAATAAATCCGTTTACATTGGTGCCGTATACTTCAAACTTCTTGCCGGTAGGTACCGGAATAGTAGTAGTTTCGGAATCATAGTCGGAGAGAACAAAATAAACTTCATATTCGTTGCCGTCGTCGTCGGAAAATTCAAGATGCTGGTCAGCCTGATAGTAATATTGAGTTATGACCATATTTATATATTCTTCCAGACACAAATCATTTTTTGTCATGTAGTAGGCGTGTGGCTTACCGACGTACCTGAAATGCCATGGTTCGTACTGAATTTTGGTAATCTGTTCTTTGCCCTCGGGGTATCTTATTACGAAACCGTATTTGTAACAGTTATCGGTAAACCATGAGTAAGCACCTTCGCCCTGATAGTCGTAATCGGGATATGTTGTGAAATCGAAAGCAAGACCTGTTTCATGTTCACTGTGACCGGCTTTGGCTACACGTGTTGATTCTTCCGCACCTGTTTCAAGTAAGTCGTCATCATAAAGTTTCTGCTGAAATTCAGTAGAACGGTAACCACCATAAATAAGTATGTTTGAAAGTCCTGTAGCGTCATAGAAATCAAAAATCATGCTTGCCATAGGTTCGTAAACCTTATCGACTATAAGCATTTTGTCTGTTTCGCTGGGGTCAGCGGCACTGAAAAGAGTTCTGCCCTCTTCGGCATTGCGGTCAGTGATACTTACAAGATTTTCGTCGCCTTTGAAGTACTGATAATTGTCATTTACGAGAATCAAATCGCCATGAAATTTATCTTTAGTGGGGACGTTATAGGTTTCATATATGACTTTATCGGCTTCGGGTTCAGTAGGTGCTTCCGTGACCGGTTCAGGTTCTGCATAGTACTGTGAATGACCTACCGGCTGAGAACGTTCAGTTATACCTTTGATAATATATCCGCCAGCACCTATTATTGATAGACTAAGAAATATTTCAAATAAAGTTTTTGTTCTGCGGATACTTTTTTCTCTGTTGACCTGTTTTTTTGACATATAAAACTCCAATCTGTCACACTTCAGCGGTGACGGTGTCCGGCTGAAAACCGGCGTATATTTTTCTTTTGTTCCGGAAATGTTTTTATTATATTATATCACACTTGAAAATAAAAAAACAGACTTTATTGTATATATTGGTAAAAATACTGTATTTTGATATTTCTGATTTCCATAATTTGTAACATATCACAAAAAAGCAATTAAATTAAAATTACAGTGATTTTTTATATTTTCTGAAACATTATTTTTAAGATATTATTACATAATTTTATAAAAAAACTATTGAAATAAATTTCCGTGAATGTTATAATAAAAGATGATATTGTATCAGGGAGGAATTTTTTATGGATTGTCCTGTATGCAGAAAGTATAATAATTCCGGAATGAAGTATTGTATAAATTGTGGCAGAAATCTTGAAGACCCTCCGGAATTAAGTTATGGGAAGGTTGACAATATGACTTATCACACGGAAGAGGAATATACATCTGAATATGTTTCAGAAGATTTGTTTAAAGAAGAATCGGATGCAGACAATGATTTTTATTTTGGCAGAACCACGGAAGAAAACGTTGCAACAACACAGGAAAATAAAGAGGAATTTTTAAAATCACAGCCCTATACGGAACATATGAATAATTCCGTACCTTTACAGGCTGAACCTTATACGGATATGTACGGAAACAGACCACAGATAATAGGTTATGACATGAACGGTCAGCCGGTGTATAGTCAACCGTTATATCAGCAGTCACAGATTATAGGTTATGACCGTAACGGCATACCGGTATATAGTCAGCCGTTATCGTATCCGCAGTCACAGTATATAAATACCGCACAGCCGGAAACAGACGAAAATGCGGAAAAATTCCGTGATTTTCTTGACGACGGCAGAAACGCAACACCGGTACAGCAGAAAGAAGAAAATTTTTTCGGAAAAACTTCTGAAATGGGTGACGTTGCATTACCTGACCTCGATATAGGCGGACTTAAAAAGCGTGAAAAAAATAAAAAAACCTATATGACAGATGTAGAAGTACAGGACGCTGAAAAACTTATCCCGAATGATGTTAGTAAATTCAATCAGAAGTATATGAGACAGGCTTCGGAAAACGGTTCGGCGGATTTAGGTGAAAAGAAAGATTCCGGCAGAAGTGTCAGAATGACCGAAACAAAAAATGTGGATTCACAACAGCTTAATCCTAAATTGCAGTATAAAAGCTATACAAGAATGGGTGATGCCGTAAATCAGCAGACAGACGACTTCAACACACGGAATATTAAAAGGCGTAAAGTCACTATGGCGGAAGCTGACCACACTGTCGAGGCAATGCCCAGAAAAAAACAGTACGTCGACGAGCTTGACCTGATAGAACTTCCGGATTACATGCAGGCACGCAAGACAAAGAAGAAAAAAAAGCCGGATTTTCCGGAAATGTCGGAACTGTAATAAATTTTTATAAAATTCTCGGAAATGCCGGAATTTCACCATCTTTAAGCGTGACTATCATATGTTGAAGTTCCATAAGTTTAGTATAACTTTCGTCATTGTCGTTTTCTATAAGAAACGGAATACCGGCACTTATGCAGTCGATTTCTGTGAGCAGGTCATTTCTGAGGATAACTGTAGCTTTTTTCCGGAAAATATTCCATTCATTGTCGAAATTTTCGGCACGGCTTACAGCTTCGGAAGTATTGCCGTTATCAAGTAGCTGACATATAGCGGTTATTTCCCTGAGCATATGGGAACATTTTCCGTTTATCCATACGGCAGAAAAAATACTTGTTCCTATCATGGCACAGAGAATACATATACTTATTTTGATACGTGTCATAAATTTCACTCCTTTTTTTCGGGAATATGCGGTGAGTTTCCGTTTTTGTCTACAATGAAGAAATGTCCCTGTGTATCGGCGGTCATTATGAAGACATCATTGAGTTTAAGATTCAGGGAATCAAGAATTTTTTCAACACTTCCCTGAATACCCATTACTTTTATCGCCTGAGGAATAATTTTTCCGTCCGAAACTATAACTTGTGGTGGGTCATAATTTTTTACTTTCAGTCCGAGGTCACTTCTTTCGGGAGTGTCAGCGGACTGTTTTTTCATTACGGAAATATTTCCTGTAGTCTCGACTATAGCAAACTGAACATCTTCAATATTGAATACTTCTTTTTCCCTCAGAGACATCATTAAGTCGTCGACGGAAAAACGCAGTTCTTTCAGAATGGCGGGGTCTGTCTTGCCGTTGCGGATTATTATTTTAGGACTTCCGGAAATCATTTTGCGGAATTTAGGGAAAACAAGATTAATCCATGATACTATTACTTCAAAGCATACAAGGGCGAGTATCGGAGTTATGCCGAGCAGGAGGGGGATATCAGCATCTTCAAGCGGTAGAGTGGCTATATTTGATATGAGAATAGTTATGACGAGTTCGGAGGGTTGCAGTTCACCGAGCTGGCGTTTACCCATAAGCCTGACCGAAAATATAACTAAAATGTACAGTATAAGCGAACGTATAAGAATAATACTCAAAAGAAAAAAACATCTCCTTTTCTGATTTTTACTTATTATTTCCGATAATTGATTCAGTATGCAAAACAAAAAAGCTCCGTAACAAACTACAGAGCTTTTCTGAAAAAAAGAGAGATATTTTCAGTGAGTATCTGAAAAAACGTCACAACAAGGAACGGCTTTTCAGATACTCACATTCCCTTGCGATTATTTTTCAAATCTTTTATTGTATTCGTTGTAAGCCTTGACGATAATTTCCGCACAGAGTTCGTCGCCGAGTTCCGCACTGTTGAGGCATAATGAATACTGGTCTTTATCCTGCCAGAGCCTGCCGGTATTAACATTATAGAAAGTTTCACGACGTTTGTCGGCTTTTTTCATGATATTTTCGGCTTTGTTTTCAGGTATATGATATTCTTTTATCGCACGTTGTATACGGTTTTCGACAGGTGCGTAAATATAGACGTTAAAACAGCCACGTTCTTCGAGTACATAACTGCCACATCTTCCGACGAGTACGAAACTGTTTTCACTGTCAGCGAGTTCATTTATAATTCTGCTTTCCATAAGGAAGACCTTATCTGAAAGTGGCAGGTTATCTTCCATAGACCGTGCCGGATTAGCTGACATAAGCAGTGAATACAGAAAACTTGTCGGAACGCTTTCTTCAGCGGTTTCGAGGTGTTCCGGAGCAATACCACATCTTTCAGCAGTCATTTCAAGGATTTGTCTGTTATAGTAGTTTATGCCGAGTTTTTCAGCGGTAAGCTTACCGATAATACTTCCTCCGCTTCCGTACTGGCGTTCTATAGTTATAATTTTTTTCTGCATTGGAAGCACCTCCTGAATTTTTTACTATAACTACATTATACCATATTTTACACATATTTCAAGCGGAAACTATGAAAATTTTATAAAAAAACTTAATTTCTATGTTTTGTACAATATTAATGCAACGGTTTTGTACAGAATGACTATTAATCATCATTCCGGATAATTTCCAGTATAATTTTTTCAACGGTATGTTCACTTACTGCCGAGACGGTCAGCCGGAAGATACCTGATACAGCGGATTCATTTTTTTCAGGGATATGTTCCATAACTTCCGTGACCCAGCCCCCGACGGTATTATATTCGGTCTGTATGGAATTTTCGTCAAGGTCAAGCTGTTCCAGCATATCGTAAACACTCATATCACCGGCGATTTCAAACTTATCCGGAGCAATTTTAACAATCCGTGTAACAATTTCGTCGTCTTCGTCGTAGATTTCCCCGACGAGTTCTTCAATGATGTCTTCGAGCGTTACTATGCCTTTAGTACCGCCGTACTGGTCAACGACTACAGCGAGATGTACCTTTGAACGTTGCATATCACGCATGGCTTCGCTTATCAGTTTGCAGTCAGCAATATGCGGTACTTCCTGAATAATGTTGTTAATATCGCTACCGCCCTCGACTATCATCTTGAAAAACGCCTTGTTGGTAATGATACCTACAATATCGTCGAGACTTTTTTCGTATACAGGCATACGGGAATACATTTCAGTAGTGAAGATTTCCTTGATTTCCTCGATAGTGGAATTTATTTCAATACCTGTCACCTTGACACGAGGTATCAGAATTTCATCTACTGTTATCTCATCGAATTCCAACGCACTTTTTACAAGTTCGCTTTCCTGTTCTTCTATAACGCCCTGTTCTTCGATTTCGTCAATCATGTATTTGAGTTCGTCTTCCGTGACGCTTGGTGCTTCCTCGCCGGAAGATAACAGCGACGATATTTTATTAAGTACGAATACAGCCGGTTTCAGAACGGTAACGAGTACGGAAAGAGGTTTCGCAAAAAGCAGAGCCAGTTTTTCGGCGTTACGTTTGGCGTACGACTTCGGGAGAACCTCACAGAAAACGAGTACAAGAACGGTTATGACCGCAGTAGAAATACCTGCTCCGTTTTTTCCGAAAATGCTTACGAAAAGTAACGTACTGACGGAAGATGTCGCAATATTTACGATATTGTTTCCGATAAGCACGGCAGTAAGAACCTCATCGAAATTGTTGGCGAGTTTCAGGGCAACAGAGGCTTTTTTATTTCCTTGTGCCTCGTAATTTTTGAGTCTTATTTTGTTTACGCTTGAATATGCTGTTTCCGTACTTGAAAAGAGTGCTGAAAAAATCATCATGACAACTACCAGTACGATTTTCCATAAATCTGAATTATCCATTATAAATCCTTTCGTGAAATATTGTTACAGAGTATATTTTAACATATTATTCCGGATAATGCAAGAGCGATTTTAATATTATATTATTCTAAAATCCAGTTATCATGATATTTGTCTGAAGATTTTACATTAAGATGTGACCTGAAGAAATAGTACCAATTCGGCTGAAACGGTTGTGATATTATTGTTTCAATATCATACTTATCAAAAAAAGGGGATTCATTACTATACCATTCGTATTGAAATAAAGCATCGGGATATTTTTTCATATATTCTGCGGTGATTGCAAGAATCATATCTGAGTTCATACTTTCTGTTCCGTGTCTTTCGTCATCCCATATAAAATCAAAAAACACTTCACGATAGTATTTTTTTCCATTAATTGTATATATGGGATAATTCTCTTGGTCTACCCATACCCGAATACCTTTTTCGTAATTGCCAACAGGTTTCATATATATTGCGTTATCACTTTCTATACGGGTATCGAATCCAAGCGGACGAATAATTTCCAAAAATTCTGTTATACGTTCAGCAGTATTCATTTTGGTCTTATTATTCCGGATTATTTCTGCTGTTGAAGCCATATTCATTTCCTCCTTTAAATATTTATATCAGATAAAAAAGCCATACCCCCGATTGAACTTGTAGTGTGAAAAACACTGCTTTAAAACTCAAAAATCATGATATCTGCAATTTTTGCAGATATTCTTATAATCTTTTTTGACTTTAAATTTATCAGGCATATTTTCAATTTTAATCATACCAGAAATGCAGTCAATGTTTACTATGCATTCTATAATTTCAATTTCCCCGTCAATAAGAGGACATTTTATTTTATTTTCCATATTTTTTTATAGCCTTAATCATTTCTTTAGTTTTAATATCATATTCATTACTTGAAATAATCTGATGTGATTTAACACGCCAAATCAAAAAAAGCCCTCCCGAAAGAGAGCTTTTTTATTTGGTAAAAATTACTTGTTAAGTCTTGCTTCAATCTTATCGAGTTCAGCGTAAAGAGCTTCAGGAACGTTACCGCCCTTAGCCTTGATGTCGTCGTTGTAGTATCTTCTCATTTCAGCGATTTCCTTAGTCCAGAGTTCCTTGTCAACGTCAAGGAGTTTATCCATGATTTCAGGTGTTACTTCGTCTTCGATACCCTCAACATTGATATCCTCTTTCTTAGGAAGATAACCGATAGCAGTTTCTTCAGCGTCAACAGTGCCTTCGCATCTCTTGATAATCCAGTCGAGAACACGCATATTGTCGCCGAATCCTGGCCATATGAAGTTACCGTTTTCGTCCTGCTTGAACCAGTTTACATTGAAAATCTTCGGTGCTTTATCGCCGAGTTTTTCGCCCATTTCGAGCCAGTGAGCCCAGTAGTCGCCTACATTGTAGCCGATAAATGGCTTCATAGCCATAGGGTCATGACGGAGTACGCCTACAGCACCTGTTGCAGCGGCAGTAGTTTCGGAAGAAACTGCTGAACCCATATAAGTACCGTGTGTCCAGTCGAATGACTGATATACAAGCGGAGTTGTAGAAGCACGTCTGCCACCGAAGATAATAGCAGAAATCGGAACGCCTGCCGGATTATTGAATTCAGGTGAAATGCAAGGGCAGTTAGTAGCCGGAGCTGTAAAACGTGAGTTCGGGTGAGCGAGAGTATTGCCCTCTGCTGTAAACTCAACGCCATTTACTTTAGCACCTTTCCATTCTGTAGCATTTACAGGCGGATTCTTGTCGAGTTTTTCCCACCATACAGTCATGTCATCGTTGTTGAGAGCAACGTTTGTGAAGATAGTATCTTTCATTGTACAGTGAAGTGCATTCGGATTAGATTTTTCGTTAGTACCCGGAGCAACTCCGAAGAAACCATTTTCCGGATTGATAGCATAAAGTCTGCCGTCTTCACCAGGCTTCATCCATGCGATATCATCGCCGACTGTGAATACTTCGTAACCGTCTTTCTTGTAGCCTTCCGGTGGGATAAGCATAGCGAGGTTAGTTTTACCACAAGCGGACGGGAATGCAGCAGTAATGTACTTGATTTCGCCGTCAGGTTTCTTTACGCCGAGAATAAGCATATGTTCAGCCATCCAGCCCTCGTTCTTACCTTGGAATGATGCTATACGGAGAGCAAAGCACTTTTTACCGAGAAGAACGTTTCCGCCGTATGCGGAGTTGATAGACCATATTGTATTGTCTTCAGGGAACTGTACAATATATCTTTCTTCGGGATTAACGTCAGCTTTTGAGTGGAGACCACGTACAAAATCATTGGAAACGTCGCCGAGATTCTTGAAAGCGTCAGCACCCATTCTTGTCATGATGTTCATGTTGAGAACAACATAAATGGAATCAGTAACTTCAACACCTACTTTTGCGAGCGGTGAGCCTATCGGACCCATTGAATAAGGGATAACATACATAGTTCTGCCCTTCATGACGCCGTCATAGAGCTTTGAAAGTTTTGCGTACATTTCCTGTGGGTCGCACCAGTTGTTAGTAGGACCTGCGTCTTCTTTTTTTCTTGTACAGATAAAAGTTCTGTCTTCAACACGTGCTACGTCGTTCGGATTTGTTCTGTGGTAGAGACAACCAGGGAGCTTTTCCTGATTAAGTTCAATCATCTCGCCAGTAGCGATAGCTTCCTTTCTGAGTTCGGCAAGCTGTTCTTCTGAACCGTCAATCCATACAACGTTGTCGGGCTTACAGAGTGCAACCATCTCGTCAACCCACTTGATAACATTCTGATTGTTTGTCAGTGACATTGTAGTTTTACCTCCTGAGAATTAATATTTTTAATTACATATAAGCATTTCTGTCATATGTATGTAAGAAACAACTGAAAAAATCAATCGTCCCACTAATATCATTATACACAATATCTGTCAATCTGTCAATACCCCTGTGATATTTTTTTAACATAGTGATATATATTTCAGAAACCGTATTTTGTTTTTATATTTAAAAATATACTGTTCGTTACAAAAAAATGACCGTTCATTACAAAATCCGCAAAAACGCATTTTTATGTGTTATAATAATATAAGAAACATGAAATAAATCAATATCAGTTATTTGTATTTCCTTATTTTGTTATTTTTTGCAAAGGTATTGACTTTTTCTGAATAGTGTGTTATAATAAATATAACAGGATAACCATTCTTGAATTTATAAATGAGGTGATGTTTTTATGAACAAACACGTTAAGGTAGTTGCCGGTGTACTCGCACTTACGCTTGTTTTTTCCGGTGGTATTGCAATAGGCAGAGCAGATATTGACGTTACCGCACCTGTAACTGCAAGTGCATATCAGTCATATACATACGGCGATTTTGATTACATAATAGAAGACAACGAAATAGAAATAGTTGCCTGCAAAAGAGACATAAAAGAAGCGGTTATACCGGCAGAGATAGACGGAAAGCCGGTAAAATACATTGCGACGGATTCATTTTCAGACAGAACAAATCTTGAAAGCGTTATTATCCCCGACAGCGTGGTTACTATCGGAACAAGTGCATTTGAAAACTGTACCGCATTAAAGTCTGTGACCATTCCTGACAGTATCGTAAATATAGCATCAAGAGCATTTAAAGGATGTACTTCTCTTGAATCCGTAAACTTAAGTAAAAATATTGCAGTTATAGAAGACAATGCATTTTCAGGCTGTACTTCGCTTAATGCCGTTGTATTTCCAGAGAGACTTAAACTTATTGATGATTCCGCATTTGCAGATTGTGAGAAACTGTCAGATGTTACAATCCCTGAAAGCGTTTATAGAATCGGCGTAATGGCATTTGAGAATACGGCATGGCTGAAAGGTAAAATAGCAGAAAATCCGCTTGTTACTGTAAATAACATGATTATAGATGCGACATCTTGTAAGGGAGATGTAGAAATTCCTGCCGGTATTACCACTATAACGGGTTCAGGTTTCGGACTCTCTCAGGTTACTTCCGTTACTATCCCCGATAGTGTAACAAATATTGATAGAATGGCTTTTTATGGCTGTAAGTTGCTTAAGTCGATAACGATTCCGGCAAGTGTAAATTATATCGGTGAGGCAACATTTACTGAATGTGAAAACCTACAGGTTATAACTATAATGAATCCGAATTGTACCATATACGACAATTACAGAACTCTTGAATATGGTATTATAAACGCTCCGGAAAATTCTACCGCAAAGGCTTACGCAGAAAAATATAATCGTAATTTTGTTGAACTCGGTGAGGAAATCCCTGATATTCCGAGTACTCCTTCTACTCTGAAAAAAGGCGACGTTAATGAAGACGGCTACATTGACCCTGTTGATGCTTCTATTATTTTAAGTTATTATGCATATACTTCCACTACTGAAGATAAACCTGTAATGGACATTGATGAGTTTATGAACAGTGACTTGTTCTGATATAGATAAAATTTCCTCCTGATTTTTTTCAGGGGGATTTTTTTGTATATTTGTGGAAATTTATGCTTGACATTTCCGGTAATGTGTGATATACTTGTACGATACTATGATTTATGGAGGTAGTTTATATGAAAAATTCAAACAGCATGATTGCCGGAATCATGGCATTAATGTTTGTTTTCGGAGCAGGTACAGCAGTTATAGGTACAAAAATTGCGTTACCGGAAGAAAAAGTCATAGCAACATCTGCCGAAACATTGAAATATGAATCACTGTCGTATAAGGTAGAGGATAACGACACTATAACTATAACCGGTTTTGACGATTCTGTAACAGAAGTTGAGATACCGGCGGAAATAGACGGTAAAAAAGTAATGACTATCGGAAGCGGTGCATTTAAAAGTAAGAAATTAACATCTGTAACAATTCCGGACAGCGTAACAAGTATAGGTTATCAGGCTTTTAATGGATGTAAATATCTTACTGCTTTATCAATGCCAGATAGTATTATTGAACTTGGAAATGAGTGTTTTTATAATTGTACATCTTTAGAATCCGTTAAATTTTCAAACAAATTGACAGAAATAACAGGTTTTTATGGTTGTACAAATTTAGAAGAAATTACAATACCGGCAAGTGTAAAAACAGTTGGCGGATTTGGCAATTGTACAGGTCTTACATCTGTTACGATACCGTCAAATGTAAATACTATAGGAAGTTCGGCTTTCAGTGGTTGTAAGGGTCTTAAATCCGTAACAATTGAAGAGGGTGTACAAGCTATAGACGGTTCGGCTTTTTCCAGTTGTTACGCACTTGAATCTGTAACCATTCCTGAAAGTGTTGTATCTATAGGAGGCAGTGCATTTTATTATTGTTCTGCTCTTAAAGAAATAACAATACTTAATTCTGCATGTAATATCAATAATGGCAATACTACTATCACAAATGGATACAATGGTTATTCCGGAGTTATATATGGTGCGGAAGATTCAACCGCTCAGGCGTATGCAGAAAAGAATAACTATACATTCCAGTCAATCAGTTCAAAGCCACGCAAGGGCGATATGAACAGTGACGGGCTTGTTGATTCCGTTGACGGTTCAGTAATTCTTGGCTATTATGCATATCTTTCAACAAAGCCGGAAGATGAAGTCGCAATGGATATTGATGAATATCAGGCTTCACAACAGTAAAATAAAAAAATTTGCAAAACCTCTTGACAAATCGTTTTTTTTATGATATAATATACAAGCTGTAAGTTACAGTATCGTATTCTTAAGACAGCTGGCAGGTTTTTAAACCATAAGTCCCGCCGAGGAACTGATGATTATATCTATGAAGATTTATCAAAGTCCTTGTCCGCTGTCGGTCAGGGACTTTTTTCAATCCGCTGAATACGATTATATTTTATTCGGAGGTGAATATAAATGCCAAGCAATGCCGTACTCGAAGCAAAAAAGGCTAAGGTTGAACAGCTTACAGAACTTATTAAAAATTCTGTATCAGGCGTTCTTGTTGACTACAAGGGTATAACTGTTGAAGAAGATACCAAGTTAAGAAAGGAACTCCGTGAAGCTAATGTAAACTACTTCGTTGAAAAGAATACTCTTTTACTCCGTGCATTCAGAAACTGCGGTATAGAGGGTTTTGAAGAAGCACTCAACGGTACAACCGCTATCGCTCTTTCAAACGACGACCAGACAGCACCGGCAAGAATTTTAGGAAAATTCGCTGAAAAAGCTGGTGACGCTAAGTTCAATCTCAAGGCAGGTTACGTTGAGGGCGAAATTTACGACACAGCAGGAGTTACAGCACTTTCAAAAGTTCCGTCAAAGGAAGTACTTCTTGCACAACTCGTCGGCTCACTTCAGGGACCTATGCAGAAATTCGCAGCAGTTATCGACGCTGTTGCAGAAAAGAAGTCAGAAGAAGTTGCATAATCTGCTTTTCTTTCTGTACTTTCCGTGCCGTATGAACGGCTATAAAATATTATTATAAAGGAGATTATTATCATGGCTTCAGAAAAAATTACAAATATTGTTGAAGAAGTAAAGACACTTTCTGTTCTTGAACTCAAAGAACTCGTTGATGCTATTCAGGAGGAATTCGGCGTAACTGCTATGGTTGCTGCTGCTCCTGTTAATGACGGTGGCGGTGCTCCTGCTGCTAAAACTGAATTTGATGTTGTTCTCACATCATTCGGCGATGCTAAAATGGCAGTTATCAAGGTTGCTAAAGACGTTCTCGGTCTCGGTCTTAAGGAAGCTAAGGCTGTTGTTGAGTCTGCTCCTAAGGCTATCAAGGAAGGCGTTTCCGAAGCAGAAGCTAACGAAATCAAGGAAAAATTCGAGGCTGCTGGTGCATCTATCGAAATCAAGTAATTTATTACTTACAGAAATTATGCTGTACTCTTTCGGGGGTACAGCTTTTTTGTTGATATTTTTCAATCGGCGGAATTTATACGCTGAAATTCTATAATTGATATTGTTGGTTCATTTTCAGGTTTTGTTGAAAGATATGAATAATAGCTTAGAATTATTGAAGCATCAACGGCGTCTGTCATACCATCACGGTTTACATCGCCGATATTAACTGCTATAGTAGTTGTAGTTGTATTTCCGTTTTGAGATGTGGTTTTTCTTGTGGTGGTTGTCCTATATGTAACATATACTCTTGTGGTTGTAGGCTGGGCAGTAATATTGGTTATTGTTGTCGTTGTGGTAGTAGGTGTAGTAGTAGTGGTAGTAGTTGTTGTTGTCGTGGTAGTCGTGGTCGTTGTAGTAGTTGTTGTAGTAGTGGTGGTTGTAGTAGTTGTTGCTGTTTTTTCGTTGACATCATCAAATGAATAGTGATATTTTTCAGCATATGCTTGAGCTGTAGAATCATAATGTCCGTATATAGTGCCTTTATAAGTTGAATTGTTTGATATTGTAACTTCATTATCATATATTTCACAGTCAGGATTCCAAATTAATATTTCACGCAAATTATAGCATGAAAAAAATGCGTGCCAATAAATACGCTGTACACTTGCAGGAACTGATACAGAAGTAAGATTATGACAATCACTGAAAACAGCCGCCTCAATGCTTGCAAGATTTTCTGAAAGTTTAACTGATTTCAAGTTTGTACAACTTCCGAATGCCATTTTTTTTATTATTTGAACGCTGTCAGACATTGTAACTTCTTCAAGATGGTTGCAATAATAAAATGCACTTTCTCCGATAGTAGTCACACCATCCGGAATATCTATTGAAATAAGTTCTATACAATTTGAAAAAGCATTTTTGCCTATGCTTACCAAAGTATCAGGAAGTTTTACACTATAGATTTTGGAATTGTTTTCAAAAGCATTGTCTTCAATGCTTGTAACTTTCATACCGTTTATTTCTTCCGGAATAATTATATTTCCGTCACTTGTGGAACATCCAGTAATTCCTATTGTATTATCTTCTTTTATCACATACATAAAATCATTATTATATGTATCAGAAAAAGCAATTGCTGGAGCAGGTGGGGTAATATATCGGTTAAGAATAACTGTTCCGCCTAAGAACGCTATTGATAAAGCCATGAATCCGGATATTATTCTGTCTGCTTTTTTCATAAAAATCACCTCATTAAGATTATATCATAAATTAAATTCATTGTCAAATTATTCTAAAAAAATTTTTTAAAAATCCCTTGACAAATCCGGAATAATGTTGTATAATAAAATATATACTACTAAATGCGTTGACGGGAAAAAAGACCTGTTGTAATTTTCACAGAGAACTGTTGTCTGGTGCGAAACAGTAAAATTTTTCAGGTTATAGCTCCTCCCTGAGCAGTCGGCTGAAAGTCTTTAGGCGATTAGGTCAGACCGGATTTCTCACGTTACAGAGATATGTATTCTTTGCGATACAGATGAGTGGGCGTATTTTGCGTCAATGAGAGTGGTAACACGGAAATTTTTTCGTCTCTCCTATGGATTCCATAGGGGAGCTTTTATTTTAAAGGAGGTTTTTTTCATGAAAAATTATCAGAAGTATACACGGCAGTTCTTTGAAGCCCCGAAAACTTCAATGAAATGGGCTGAAAAGTCCTATATCGAAAAAGCACCGGCATGGTGCAGTGTCGATTTAAGAGACGGTAATCAGGCACTCATAACGCCTATGAATCTCGCTGAAAAACTCGAATTTTTCAAGGAACTGGTAAGAATAGGATTCAAGGAAATAGAGATAGGATTTCCGGCGGCATCTGAAACGGAGTACGAATTATGCCGTACACTTATCGAGGAAAACTTAATTCCCGACGACGTGACAATACAGGTACTGACACAGTCGAGGGAACACATTATTGAAAAGACTTTCGAGGCACTCCGAGGCTGTAAGAATGCGATAGTCCACCTGTATAACTCAACGTCACTTGCCCAGCGTGAACAGGTTTTCCGGAAAAGTAAGGAAGAAATAAAGCAGATAGCCGTTACAGGTGCGAAACTCTGTAAGGAGTTCAGGGAAAAATATGAGGGTAATTTCCGCTTTGAGTACTCACCGGAAAGCTTTACCGGTACAGAACCTGAATACGCCCTCGAAGTCTGCAACGCCGTCATTGACGTATGGCAACCTACCGAAAACGATAAAGTGATAATAAATCTGCCTGTTACCGTACAGCTTTCCATGCCACACGTATATGCAAATCAGATAGAGTATATATGCGAAAATATAAATAATCGTGAGAACGTAATAATTTCACTGCACCCGCATAACGACAGAGGTTGTGCGATTGCAGATACGGAAATGGGACTTCTCGCCGGTGCTGACCGTGTAGAAGGTACACTTTTCGGAAACGGTGAACGAACAGGAAATGTTGATATTATAACACTTGCTATGAATATGTATTCGCAAGGCGTTGACCCTCAGCTTGATTTCAGTAATATTCCGGCAATAACCGAACTCTATACAAGAGTTACTCGAATGACAGTAAATGAGCGTCAGCCATATAGCGGAGCTTTAGTATTTGCAGCGTTCAGCGGTTCGCATCAGGACGCTATCGCAAAAGGTATGAAGTGGAGAGAGGAAAAAAATACTGAACACTGGACAGTACCGTATTTACCTATTGACCCTGCCGACGTAGGACGGGAATATTCTGCGGACGTTATCAGAATAAACAGTCAGTCGGGAAAGGGTGGCATAGGATATATCCTTGAAACAAGATTCGGCTATAATCTCCCGAAAAAAATGCGTGAGAACGTCGGCTATCTGGTCAAGAGTGTTTCAGACCACCAGCATAAAGAACTCATGCCCGATGAAGTATACGCAATATTCAAGCAGAACTATGTTGACATAACTACACCTATCAATATACTTGAAACACATTTCGTACAGCAGAACGGTATTGAAGCTACCGTGACATTCGAGTATAACGGCAGAAAAGTAACTTCAGCGGATTCCGGAAACGGACGTCTCGACGCCGTAAGTAATGCAGTAAAGTCATATATCGGTGCGGAATATACAATAAATACCTATACCGAACACGCACTTGAAGTAGGTTCAGCATCTAAAGCAGTATCTTATGTCGAGATTATCGACGGCAACGGCAAGAGTTTCTGGGGAACTGGCATAGATAACGATATTATCACATCATCTGTAAAAGCCCTTGCAAGTGCTTTAAACAATATGCTTAAATAATAATAAAATGGGACGGATATAATAATCCGTCCTTTTGATTTATTTTATTCTTCTTCTGTTGCAGACAGACCAGCGTATTTCTGTAATATCAATGAAGCATCAATACAATCTACATAATCGTCGCCAAGTTCTTCTTTGGACATATTACCGTATTTCTGGAAATTTTCGTGTTCTTCTGCGGTGTAATAGTCGTAATGGTCAGTTGAAAGCATACAGTAATACCACATTACAGCAGTAGCATCTATAGAATCCACATAACCGTCATGATTTACATCACCGAGTTCAGTATTTAAAGTTATATCGCTGTTGACCTCGCCCATAAGTACTATGTCGTCATGCCACACTTTGCCGTCGCCGTTCATATCGCCGTAAGTAATATAATACTGTATTTCTTCTTCCGTATATTCTTTACGTTCAAAAAAATAATTCCACATGAAATCATCAAGTAATTCTGCATCTTTAATATCAACAACGCCGTCCTGATTTATGTCACCTTTAAGGATTTCCGCACCTGTTCCGAGTGGCATAGCCGAAACAGCAAGTATAGCACTTGCAATAAGAGCCGTTAATTTTCTGAATTTTTTCATGTAATCAGACCTTTCAACAATAATATCAGGGATATAGTCTATATATCCCTGAACATAGTATAACATTTTTTTTTTTTTTGTCAATATAATTTATGCGATTTTTACATATTTTATAAAAAAACGGCAATATGTACAAAAAATTATCCTGATTTTCGGTATACCGAAAGATATAGCTGTGTAATCTTTAGACTTTTCAATAATTAAATGTAAGCCTGTGAGAGACTATTGTTCATGCGTTTATCGAGAACCCCGAACGAATCAGTGGCAATGGTCGAACATCGGTCTGCCACATTGAGGACATGCCTCACTTATACCAATACCAATGGTTGTTCCAGATTTAGGCATCTGAGTTTTATAAAATGGATCGAATTTTGAAACCATTATCACAAACATGGCACTTGCAATAAGAGCCGTTAATTTTTTAATTTTCATAAAATAACCTCCTTTATTATTTAAAGTATTAATTATTACCGTATTT
>JAAVHK010000010.1 GCA_014799765.1 Ruminococcus sp. | reverse complement strand
GTATTTTATATTTGCAGGTTTATTATCAGTGGTTGTAATAGTTTCCGTAGTTGTTGTAGTGGTTTCTTCAGTAATTTCTGTAGATTCAGTTGTAGTAGTAGTTAGTTCTGTATTTGTTTCGGTAGTTGTAGTAGTTGTTTCTGTAGTTGTAGTTTCAGTAGTAGTAGTTTCTGTAGTAGTTGTTTCTGTAGTAGTTTCGGTTGTAGTGGTTGTGCTTTCAACCGGAGCTTCACCCTTTGCGGCTGCTATTTCTTCCGGATATACTGTTACTTCATCGCCGATTGATTCCACTACCTGACCCGTACCGTATGCATGGTAAAGACCTACAGCCGCACCGACAAGTCCTACCTGATAGTCAAGTGCTACCTCGTTTGAAGTAGCGTCTGTGATGTCATTCTTGAAAGTATTGAAATCCTCGTTTGAAGGACCGCCACAGAGTGCACCATAAAGAACATGACTACCCGGAATACTTGAATAGTCTCTTGGATACCAGTTCTGCCATGAATCGCCTACATCGAGGTTAGAGGCTGCACGGTGATGCGGTGATGTTGCAGAAACATCATTATAGCCTACTACCAGACATACATTAGCATTATTCTTACCGAGTATCATATCCATCTGACCTTTACACCATTCAGTAAAGTCAGCACCTGATTTATCTTTATATTTTGTAGCAACTAATGCACAGGTCTGCATTAATGTATTATGTCTCGCACTGCCCCATGAGTTCATGACATAGAACTTATTCTGATTCTGATTTACAATACCCTTGATATAATTTACAGGCTTATCCCAGTTACCAGTAATTTCGGCATTGATTATAGCGGCACCAAGCCATACACCGCCGTAATAATAGTCGTTTACCCAGTCATTAGTAGTGCTTGTATCCTTGCTGTTTGCGTCGAGATACGGCTGTTCACCTGTTGCGAGGTATAACCAACCGGCAGCCCATGCAATATCGTCTTCAACGCTCTTGTCCTGATATGTCTGCTGGTCGTAAGTCATCTTGCGGTTCTTTGAAGCAAATTCGTAAAGTGCTTTTGCGTACTTCAGGTCATCTTCATTGCCGAAGTTGATATAATTCTGTGCGAGTGCGGCGGCGTACTGTGCGGCGGTATTGCTTGCACCGTCGGAAGTAGAGTAGTATTCATTACTGTTTCTTGACATGAGTTCCGGAGCCTTCCATTTACTATGGTCTGCACCGTCGTCACCTATTTCATAGATAAACTTTGTTACATTGCCGTTATCGTCAAGAGTAGTACAGTTCTTGAAAAACTGTGCAAATTCGTCAGTTATGTCCTTGAAATGTGCATAAGTACCGGTTTTCTGGAAATCTTCTTTATATTCATAGTACATCCAGCCGAGTGTTGAAGCCGTGAAGCCCTCTGTGAGACCACATATGATACCGTCACCGGCATCATGGAAACCACCGTTGGCAGTACCGTCTGTGTGACAGTCATCACGCCATGAAAAATGTGATTTTTCACCTGCTCCGACGCCACAATAGTTAGCATCGTAGAAATAAAGCGAATACTGTAAAAGTTTTGCGTAGTTGTCGAGACCTAAAGCGGATTCGTCAACGGCTGTTGCCGGTACTGCTACAGCTCCGGCAAGTGTCGAAACCGCCATTACTGCCGACGAGGCAAACGCCATGAATTTTTTCTTTAGTTTTCCTTTTGACATATAAAAAATCTCCTCCCATGATAAAAAATATTTCTTTAATTATAACATATTTTCCAAACAATTTGTTAATAAACTATGTACAAAATTGAAACACGGTAAATTTTCGTCATATTGTCAAAAAAAATCAGGTTATATTGTACATTTTAACGATACTTTTTTTTATTTGAAATTCGCTTGCAAAAATTAAATTTATGTGATATAATAATAAAAGTACTTTTCTTAACGGCGGTGGACTTTATGCCAAGATTCTTTACAATTGTAATCAATGAAGATAATATTATTGTTACGGGTAGTGATGCTAATCATATAGGACGCTCTCTCCGCATGAAAAAAGGCGAGGAATTGACAGTATGCTGTAATGGTACGGATTACAACTGCATAATCAACAGCATAACTTCTGATACTGTATATCTTGATTTGGTATCAAAAAATATATGTGCCTCTGAACCATCTGTAAATGTTACTCTCTTTCAGGCTGTACCGAAAACGGACAAACTTGAATACATTATACAGAAAAGCGTTGAACTTGGTGTATCGAGAATTGTTCCTGTACTCACAAGACGTTGTATATCACGTCCGGACGAAAAGGACTTCTCCAAAAAACTTCCACGTCTTCAGAAAATTGCGGAACAGGCTTCCAAACAGTCCGGCAGGGGTATTATTCCGGAAATAACACCGATTGTCAGCTATAAAAAGGCACTTGCTATGATGTCTGAACTGGACAGAACTGTTATTCTTTACGAGGAACAAGGCGGAGTTTCTTTCCGTGATGTTGATTTCAATGACGTAAAAACAATCGGTCTTGTTGTCGGAAGTGAGGGCGGTTTTGACCCTGAAGAAGCAGATTCGGCTGTTGAAGTCGGTGCGGTACGTGTATGGCTTGGTAAAAGAATACTCCGTTGCGAAACTGCTCCGGTAACCGCTGTATCAATTCTGATGTTTCTGACAAATAATATGTAAAGTATTGCAATTTTCTGAAAAGTATGTTATAATATTTTCATGATTATCGCAAACCGTTCGCAAGCGGTTCGATAAATAAAAATTCTTGCGGAGAAAAGAGGAATAACAATGAATAAGTTTTTAGCAGGCGTACTCGTTGTCGGTGCCGTGGCAGCTGTAGGTACAGTTGTAAAGCATCTTCTTAAGGACAACTCAACAGATGATTACGATGATTTTGACGAATTCGACGATGATGACGATTTCTATGACGAGGATGACGACATAGAAGTTGAAATTTTTGAAGAAACAGCTGACACTACTGAAGAAGAAGTCACTGAAGAAGCCGTTGAAGAAGAAAAAACAACAGAAACTACTGAAGAAACTTCTTCGGAAGAAGCCGAAGAAACAGAAGAATCTTTCTGAAACTGATAAAGAATAATTCTGTAATATGCTGTCACATCATCTGTGACAGTATATTTTTATGAACTATCAACAATTTAAGAAATATTTTTTGTATATAATCACAGTTTTCTGAAAAATCTATTGACATTCCGGACAGACTGTGATATAATATAAAAGCTTTACGAGGCGTAACTCAGTTTGGTAGAGTGCTTGGTTTGGGACCAAGATGCCGCAGGTTCGAGTCCTGTCGCCTCGACTTTACCTGAAAATTTTCCATAAAAAAATTTTTTTGAAAAAATTTTCGNAAAACACTTGACAAATCAGAAATTNTGTGATATAATAAATAAGTCGAGTGGGACAAACACAAAAAATATTCAGGCTGGTGTAGCTCAGTTGGTAGAGCAGCTGATTTGTAATCAGCAGGTCGGGGGTTCGAGTCCGTCCACCAGCTCCATTTTACCGGAATTTCCGGTAAATTTTTCAGACTTCATATTATGGGAGAGTTCCCGAGTGGCCAAAGGGGGCAGACTGTAAATCTGTTGCTTTTCAGCTTCGATGGTCCGAATCCATCCTCTCCCACCAGTAATTCCCCGAAAAATCTTCGGGGATATTTTATTTTCAGCCTTGCAAACTATGCAAGGGCTTTTTTATGTCCGGAAAAAAAGTTATTCTGCACGGAATTTATATAATAATGTTCATAAATATATTTATTCTGCTATGAGGTACAAATATGACCGAAAATTATACCTACTANNACGGNTTNGNANNNGANCCGGANTACACTTTCTGTCTTTATGACTGCAATCACATTACGGAAAAATTTCACNTATGGGNNGGATATTTCNGTGANATANTNNNNANTNTCNCACCCNNTNAANANGGCTGGACAGNTCTTNCAGAATANTATCNNNTNTGCATTAGANNTTGANAACNANNACTGGAAANTCCCNGANATTAAATCAGCTTTANNNCAACTNNAAAATATTGATANTTCAAAAATNNANTTTCCGGAAAGTCATGNAGTTCTTGAAATGCTTATTGAGATGTTCAAAAAAGCCTGTGAAAATAATCTTACTGTATATATTGAATATTTCTGAGGTACAAAATGTCTGAAAATCTTTACTGCAAAATATTCGTTGATACTCATTCAGAATATTGTGACTTTTTTGAATACGTCAGAAATTTTGTCAATGGTCATAAACAAGCCGTATCATTCATAATTTCTGACTGGTGCATTCTGAGTATCCGCAGAAACAAGGAATATATTTCCGAAAGTCCTGACTTCCTTTACTGGAAATTCATTATTGATATTGAAAACAAAAACGTTCCCGAAAATACCTANATAAACAACATCAGACAATTTATTTATTTCCTGAAAAAAAATAACTCTGTTGTCTGTGCCTGCGATTTTGAGGAACGTTTAATATAAAAAAATTCGGAGGAATTGAAAATGATTAGAAACGATTTGAGAAATATTGCTATTATCGCCCACGTTGACCACGGTAAAACTACACTCGTCGACGAGATGTTAAAACAAGGTGGCGTTTTCCGTGAAAATCAGAACGTCGCCGAAAGGGTCATGGATTCAAATGACATNGAACGTGAAAGAGGTATAACCATTCTTGCAAAAAATACGTCTGTAATGTACAATGATATAAAAATCAACATAATTGATACCCCTGGTCACGCTGATTTCGGTGGCGAAGTGGAACGTGTTCTTGAAATGGTTGACGGCGTACTTCTTCTTGTCGATGCCGCTGAAGGTCCTATGCCTCAGACACGTTTCGTACTGTCTAAGGCTCTTGAAATGGGTCATAAAATTATAGTAGTNGTCAATAAAATTGACCGTCCCGACGCACGTCTNGACGAAATAGGCGACGAAGTACTTGAACTTCTCCTNGAACTCGACGCAAGCGAAGAACAACTTGAAAGTCCGATACTTTTCTGTTCCGGACGTAGCGGTACAGCCTCATTAAGTCAGTACGAAACCGGCACAGACCTTAAACCGCTTTTCGATACTATAATAAACTATATCGAAGCCCCTAAAGGTAACGAAAATGAACCTCTTCAGATGCTTATTTCCTCTATCGACTATAATGACTATGTCGGAAGAATAGGTATCGGCAGAATTGTACGTGGTAATATAAAAGTAAATCAGCAGATTACCGTATGCGATTATACCGAATCAAAGAAAAACTATAATTCAAAAATNGTATCGCTGTTGCAGATACAGGGTCTTAACCGTGTACCTGTACAACAGGCTACAGTNGGCGATATAGTATGGATTTCCGGTATCGAAAATATNACTATCGGCGATACTATCTGTGCGGTTGATACTCCNGAACCGTTACCNTTTGTCAAGATAAGNGAACCNACNGTTGAAATGACGTTNTCCGTNAATGACAGTCCNTTTGCCGGACGTGAGGGAAAATATGTAACNTCCCGTCAACTCCGTGAACGTCTTTTCCGTGAACTNCTNAAAGACGTTTCNTTAAGAGTTNCNGAAACNGATACNACAGATTCATTCAGNGTNGCCGGACGTGGTGAAATGCATCTTTCNATACTGATAGAAAATATGCGTCGNGAGGGNTATGAACTTTCCGTATCTACNCCNCGNGTACTCTACAAAGAGGGCGANGACGGNAGAAAACTNGAACCGATTGAACGNCTTGTNATTGACGTTCCNGACGATTGTGTNGGTGCTGTAATGGAAAAAGTATGNAGTCGAAANGGTGANATGACCAATATGCACCCACANGGTAGCCGNACAAGAATNGAATTTCTTATNCCNGCNNGNGGACTTTTCGGCTATAANAGCGANTTNCTNACCGATACNAANGGNGAGGGTATTATGAGTCACGTTTTCGAGGGTTACGANGCNTACAAAGGTGACATTGAACGNCGTAAAACTGGCTCNCTTGTATCTTTCGANACCGGTGAGGCTGTAACATANGGTNTNTANAACGCTCAGGAACGTGGACAGCTTTTCATACCGGCAGGNACNCNNGTTTANGANGGTATGATAGTAGGNGCTTCCCCGAAAACTGATGACCTTGTTGTAAACGTATGNAAGAAAAAACATCTCACAAANACNCGTGCAAGCGGTAGTGACGACGCTTTAAGACTTGTACCACACAGAATNNTAAGTCTNGAAGANTGTCTNGAATTTCTNGCNGANGACGAACTTCTTGAAGTAACGCCGGAATCNCTCAGAATAAGAAANNGAATNNTNAATAANTCTCAGCGTGCTAAGCAGAGGGCTAAATAANTTTCCTTNAATAAACACACGTTAAACATATATTTTACAGGTNGGGAAGTTATTATTAATGATACGAGGTGGGAATATGAAGAAACTTCTGATATTGATANTATGNTGTTGTATGCTNNCNGCCTGCGGTAANAAGATACCGTCAGTTGCGGAAGGTGAATTAGGTGAAATAATAACTCCCGACGAAAAAGACAAGGATTACGATTTAGGCGATTACCGATACAGTCATGACGGTACTAAACTTTACTTCAATGACGACGATTACCCGAAAGATTTAATTTTTACTCTTGAAAAATATTTCATAGCATTTGCGGAAAACGATTTTGAAAAATTCAAATCATGTCTGTATCCGGCGTATATAGACAATATGACCGCTTTTCTTGAGGAAAATTATTCATATGGTCTTGATAAATCTTTTGAAAATCAACGTGAAAGTCTTACGGAAAAAGCCGGTGACAATTTTAAAATAACACGCTTACGTATCGAAAAAACTGACGGCGACAGTACAGAATTTATTGAAGATTTTTTTACCTCTTTTGACGAATCTTTTGAAAAGGATTTCTATACGGAAGTAAAAAACAATACAGATAATCTTTACCATATTACTTTCTATGTAATGGCTGAAAATTCTGAAAATGAAGAAATTCTGCTTTTAAGTGGATATGAAATAGTAGTCGCCGAAAAAGACGGTGTTTATTATACTTTTGGATAAGGAGATTTTAATATGAAAAAATTTATAATACTTACGTGTGCCATGATGCTTGCGTGTGTATCGTGCAGTGAGGACGGTTCTGCCGGTAATTCCAGTACAAGCGGTAACGTACTTGTAGGCGATAATATGGGTAAAGATGTCAATGTAAAAGCGGAAGATATGCCTTTCGGTGCTACTATGACCGACCTTTACAAGCCTGACGTACCTATATCAATTTCCTATGAAAACCGTTTCATGACCGCTGAACAAGCTGAAAAAATATCGGACTACATTTCAGCGGTAAATACCTGTGACGTCGAACTTATGCAGAAAACCTGTTATCCGTCGTATCTCGATTACCTTGTTGAACAGTACGAAAATACAGACGTTCAGGATTATCTTGATACAAGACACAAGGATATTGCCGATAACTATACACATGGTAATTTCAATTTCGACTACATTATTATAAATTCCCTTATGGACGAAAATGATGACGATTCCGAAACAGGTTTTTCACAGCTTGATTCTAAAATTCACGAAAAATCCCCCGACGCTCAGATAACTGACAGAAAAAGAATCGGTATAGATGTACTGTACACCCTCGACGGTGAGGGCAGTTACTCATTTTCCACACGTACCGGTTCTGACATGATACTTTATCTCTATACTATCGACGGACAGCTTTATATATTATAATAATTCAGAATACGAGGTGAATTTGTGATTACAGTATTCAGAAAAATCACATTATTGAAATGGCTGTTTCTTCCTGTTATTATATTTGTACGTTTAATAGTTGCTGAAATTTCCGGATTTATTTTATATACGCCTTTTTGTAATATATTACGCTGTTATGAAAATTATCGGAAATATGACAGTAAAAGAAATACAATTACAGACTTTAAAGTACGAATGAATAATTAAACTCTCTCTGCAAATATATTTTGCAGAAAGGAGGGTATTTATGTTTGAACAGGATTATATTATGCGTCAGATTCAGCAGATATTGAAAGTTCTTGTAAAAGTACTGTTCAATATTGACGACAAATCACTATCTTTGAATTTAATACAAAATTCTGAAGTAAAAGAAACAGTCGGCGATTTATTAAGAAAAATTGACAACGGAAATATTAGTCAGGCAGAAAATGAAATTTCTGTAATGACCGATAATACAACAACAGATAATCTTTTAGCCGGAATTATATTTTATTCCTATCTTAACGAAAAAGATGATGACTATCTGGAAAGTTATAATTTCAGTCGTGAAGAAGTTGAAGATGGTCTGAAAAATTTACTTTCAAAGTACGGTTTAGACGATATAATACGTATTTTTTACACTTAAATATAATTTATAATGAAAACAAAATCCGGATATATCACATATCCGGATTTTTTTGTGTTTCGTATGTTAAATTTTTATTATACATCTACCTGTGTGGAATAGTTAGGGGCTTCCTTGGTAATATAAATATCGTGTGGGTGGCTTTCCTTAAGACCTGCTCCGGTTATTCTTACGAACTTTGCCTTTTCGTGTAAATCGGGAATAGTTTCGCAACCACAATAGCCCATTCCGGAACGTATACCGCCGACGAGTTGGAAAATAGTATCAGCGACTGCACCCTTAAATGGTACACGTCCTTCGACGCCTTCAGGTACGAGTTTTTTAGCACCTTCCTGAAAATATCTGTCTTTAGAACCGTTTGCCATAGCTCCGAGACTACCCATACCACGATATACTTTGAACTGTCTGCCCTGATAGATTTCAGTCTCACCAGGGGCTTCCGAACAACCAGCAAGTAACGAACCTAACATTACTACATCTGCACCGGCAGCGAGTGCCTTTACAATATCTCCGGAATATTTTATACCACCGTCAGCGATAACCGGTATACCGTACTTCTTCGCAACACAGGCAACATCATATACTGCCGTAATCTGTGGTACGCCGATACCTGCAACAACTCTTGTAGTACATATTGAACCTGGTCCGATACCTACCTTTACGCAGTCCGCACCGGCTTTTATGAGGTCTTCAGCACCCTCGGCAGTTGCGACATTTCCGGCAATAACAGGTATTTCCGGAAACGCTTCCTTGACCATGGACAGACATTTAATAATATTTGCACTGTGTCCATGTGCAGAATCGAGTACAAGAACATCTACCTGTGCATCTATGAGAGCCTTAGCTCTTTCGAGTACGTTTGCAGTAACTCCTATTGCCGCACCACAAAGCAATCTGCCACGGCTGTCACGTGCGGAATTAGGGAACTGTACTGATTTTTCAATATCCTTTATGGTTATGAGACCTTTTAAAACTCCGTCTTCGTCTAATATAGGGAGTTTTTCAATTTTATGTGAACGGAGAATTTCCTGTGCCTCTTTGAGAGTTGTACCGACAGGTGCAGTTATTAAATTTTCCTTGGTCATGACTTCTGAAATTCTGGAGCTGTAATCATTCAGGAAACGCATATCCCTGTTTGTAATGATTCCGACAAGTTTATTATTGCCGTCAACAATCGGAACACCTGAAATTCTGTACTTGCCCATAAGTTCATCAGCGTCGGCGACAATGTGGTCTTCCGTGAGTGAAAAAGGGTCAACGATAACGCCGTTTTCAGAACGCTTTACCTTGTCGACTTCCTCAGCCTGCTGTTCTATGGACATATTCTTATGAATAATTCCTATACCACCTTCACGGGCGATAGCAATAGCCATACGGGAATCTGTAACTGTATCCATAGCGGCGGTCATAACCGGTGTATTAAGATGGATTGTCTTTGTAAGATTAGTACCAAGCTTAATCATGTTAGGGGTTACATCTGATTTTGCCGGAATAAGAAGTACATCATCAAAAGTAAGCCCCTCTTTCTGAAATTTACTGTTCATGTCAGTCAGCATAAAAAATTTCCTCCTTACAAAATTATTATCTTTAATGATACTCTTTTTCGGACGAATTGTCAAGACTTTTCACGAATTGCAGATATAAAAGTTTTTTGTATAAATCGGGGTTCTTTTGGCGAAAACGGCAAATCAGAAATTTTTTTCCAGAATAATACAGAAAGTAATAATACTTATTATATCATTACTTATCGTTGTCAATAATACCCTCATAACTGTCTTCAAATTGCTGTTGTTCTTCGATTTTACGTGCTTTTTTTACATTCGACGGCGCACCCTTTTTGTTACGCAACATAAGTATTACCGCAAATACTGCTACTGCTATGACCACTCCGACGGCTATTATTATAAAAGCAATCTGTTTTATGTTACGGTCTGCGACGGTATATTTTATGCTGTTTGATTTGGCGTACTTCAAGGCACCTGAACCGGAATAGACACTCATACTGAAATCGTCCATTTTTTCGTAATCTTCTTCGCCGGTAGTATATCCTAAAGCATAATCGCCGACTGTTTTCACACTTTTCGGAATATTTATTTTACTGAGATTCTCACAACCTAAAAATGCACTCGTACCTATAGATGTCACACCCTCCGGAATTATCACTTTATTAAGAGATGTACAGAATGCAAAAGTTTCCTCCGGTATGTCCGTAACGGTAATCGGTACTGAAACAGTTTCAAGTGACGTACAGTACATGAAAGCACCGGCTTCAAGTATACTTATACCTTGTTCAAGGTCAATTTTTTTGAGTGAGGAACAGTTTGAAAAAGCGTCCGCACCTATCGTCGATACGGAAGACGGTACGAAAAGACTTTCTATACCGGCACAACCTGAAAATGCCCCCGGTTTTATGACAGTTATATTATTGTCAATGTATAAATCGCCGTCGAGTTCCACAGAACCACGATAAATTTCAGATTTTGTACTGTTCATAAGCATACCGTTTTCAAATACGAATGACGGACATTCAGAGGCATCAAAATTTGTCAGTGACCAGCAATCCGTAAAAGCTTCCGGATTGATAGTAGTAAGAGATTCCGGAAGTTTCATACTTTCAAGGCTCGTACACTGTGCGAATGCATAATTTCCGATAGTCGTGAGAGTATCCGGCAGATTTACTTCACTTAAAGAAGTACAACGCATAAAGGCACAGGAAGATATTTCCGTTACTGTTTCCGGAATAGTAATTTTCTTAAGAGAACTACAACCGGCGAAAGCGTTCATACCGATAGAACGTACAGTATCAGGTATTTCAAGCTCAGATATTCCGCTACAACCTACAAAAGCACCGTCGCCGATAGCCGTTACTGCATAGCCGTTACGCATAGTAGGAATTGAATTTATTATCGAACTTGATTCACAACCGATTATTGTATAAGAACCGTTCACGAGTTCATATGTGAAGTTGCCGTCAGTAAGTGCCTCGTCGGGATTCATAAGACCGTCTTCAGCGGAAACATTCAGACCAGTACACGAAAATGTCATTAATGCCGTGACAGCAGTTACAAAAAATTTTTTAAGATTCATATTACTTTCCTTTCTTTGCGGATTTCTTAAAAATAGCAAAACCGGAAATTATAGCTATCAGTGCCACACCGATACCGCCTACTGCCCATAGAAAACCCTTTACTACATTTTTACCGCCTATTTCGACAGTACCGCTTACAACGTCTATACCACAGGCACGGGCGTAATTGTATGCAACGGAATTTTCGTCGGCATAGATTTTAAAATCTGAAACAGTATTCATGTTATCAGTTTCGGCACTGTTTCCGGTATCGTCAAAATAGTAGCCGAAAGAATAATCACTTATTTCTTCGACACTGTCGGGAACTCTTATACTTGTCATTGCCGGACAGTCCGCAAAAGCATATATTTCCACAGTTTTGAGACTGTCCGAAAGTACAGCCTTTGAAAGTTTCCTGCTACCCTCGAATGAATACGCACCTATTCTTTCGACACCGGATAAATCAACTTTTTCAAGGAAGTTATTGTTACAGAACGCTGAAACAGATATTTCCTTTACTCCTGACGGTACTTTAAATTCTGTATCTGCCTTTGATATGGGATATGCAATCAGTACGGATTTATCCTTATTGTAGAGTATACCGTTTTCGGAAGAGTATTCGCCGTCACCGTCGGATACGTTTATTGCCTGCAGATTCGTACATGACATGAACGGCTCATCACCTTGTATTTCCTTGCAGTTGCCGGAAATGTTTATAGTTTCGAGAGCGTCACACATTACAAACGCACTTTCACCGATAGTTTCCGCACCGTTTATAGTAATAGTTTTCAGATACTCACAATTATAAAATACAAGTTTATCAATTGTCTTTACGGATTCCGGAATTACTATTTCTTCAGCCGTAGAGGATTCAAAAGCACTTGTATATATCCTTGTAACCGGCATACCGTTTATTTCTTCCGGAACTTCTATCTTTATGTTTACCCCGTAATATCTTGTAATGACCGCCTCACCGTTTATAGCGGTATATTCAAAATCATTGTATGTATCCTTTTCAAGCGAATCGTATTCCACCTGCTCACTGTATGCTTCAGGAGTAGCAAAATCAAAGTCGTTCTTGTAACCGTAGTCTTCGTCTGAATCTTTCGAGTATACATATGCCTGCGAATCGTATGAACCTATTATAAGAAAATTTTCAACAGGTGTAGTTTCGTCGGCGTATCCGAATGCACCATATCCGATTGAAGTCACGGAATCCGGTACTGTAACCGATTTCATAGCCGTACCGGTAAAAGAATACTGTCCTACCGTGCGGAGAGAATCCGGCAATGTTACTTCCGCCAGTGCCGAACATCCTAAAAATGCACCGGTATCAATTTCAATAAGGGTATCAGGGAAAATAATTTCACTTAATGCAGAACAGTCACCGAAACCGGCAATACCTATGTACTGTAGTTGTGTACTGCTCATATCTGCGGATTTTAAATTTACATTTTCGTCAAGTCCGAAATCACTTACACTTTCAAGAGTTGACGGAAATTTTATCTCTTCAAGTTCAGTACCGGAAATTCCAGATATACCTATTTCAACAACACCTTCCGGAACGGTGAAATTTTTACCCTCCATTTTAGGCGGATAACATATAAGAAGATGTTTGTCAGCGGTATATAAAACGCCGTCCTCGACTATGTAGTTTTCGTTTGCGGAATCTATAATAATTTCCCTTAATGAAACACAGTACATAAACGGATTATCTTCTGAAATGTAGTTTACAGTTGCCGGAATACTGATTGTTTCGTAAGGTCTGTCGGGAGTGTTTCCGAATGCTTTTCCGCTTAGTTCTGTAACGGTCATGCCGTCGATTGTATCGGGAATTACAAGAAAAGTTTCCGTACTGTTACAGCTTTCTATACATACGGAATTATCGTCAATGACAGAGTAGACAAAATCGCCTGAAGTTATATTGCCGTTATTTTCGGAATTACTTTCAGAAATTTCATTTTCTTCATAGATTTCAGTATCAGTAATTTCTTCAGAGACAGTTTCGGTTGAGATTTCTTCTTCTGCATACGTATGTACCGGAAACGCTATTGAAGTACATATCAGTACGGAGGCTGTAAGTGCTGTTATTTTTTTATATCCAAACATAATTTTTTACCTTTCAAAAAAATTTTTTACCTTGTACATTATATCACAGAATTTAAAATAATGCAATGATTTCACTTATTTTTCGTTAAATGTTCAGAAAGTAATAAAAATAAAAAATCCCTGTGAAACTTATTTCACAGGGACTGAATAATTATTTTCTTCTTGTCTTGTTTTTTCTGTCAGTATTACGCTTTATATCGCAGATACGTTCTTCACTGCTCTGTTTGAAGTGTGACATCATATCTTCAAACGACATTTCAGACTGCGGAACAGTTTTTTTCGGTTCGTAGACATTAGGACGGCTTCTTCTGTTATCGTTCTGGCGACGTGGTCTGTCATTGTTTTCGACAGCTTTTCTTATAGAAAGGCTTACTTTACCGGCTTCATTTATGCCGATAACTTTCACTTTAACTTCCTGATTTTCAGCGAGATGTTCGCTTATATCGTTCACGAAAGTATCAGCGATTTCGGAAATATGTACCATACCAGTGCCACCGCCGTCTATATCGACGAAAGCACCGTATTTGGCTATTCCTTTTACTTTTCCGTTGTAGATTTTTCCGATTTCCAGTTGCATAAATATATAAAACTCCTTATAAATTAATCTCTTGATGTATCATAGAATCTTCTTTCGTCGGGATATGCATAACCACGTTCCTCAACGGCGACTTTTTCCATGTATGGTGAAATGTCATCACTTTCAAGAACACGCTGTAATTCAGTATTTTCTTCTTCATAAGCGGTAATTTCAGCCTGTATCTTTGTCAGTTCCTTTTCTTTTTCCGCACAGTCTCTTTCCGTTGTAACAATAAGCAGTCCGCACCCTATAATGACCGAAACGGCAGCCAGCTTCACAAGTCCACGGTTAAACAGATGTTTTTTATCATCATTATTTTTGTTCGGCAACGCTATTCACGTTCTTTCTTTTTTTATTTTCCTTTCTATTATACAACAAACCAGTTGTATTTAGCAATAGGAATGACTTTTTTTTATTTGTTTTAACTGTATTTTTGGAACTTGTCACAAAATTATGCTCTTTTTCCTGTAATTTTACATAAACAGACCTCAACGGACTGAAAACTACAGAAAGAATTTTCAGTAAGGCATAGTATATTTTTTTCATAACACCTATTATAATACTGCCGAGGGTGAAGAAATAGAAAATAAATCCTATAGCATTCCCGACGACGTAATAGAAACGGAGTTCACCTCTTGCACAGACCGTCGCAAACGACGACAAAAAAACCGCATATAATGCCATGAATATAACGTCTTCAATCACGACAAGTGCGGTATTATGCGGAAACAATATTCTTGCCGTCCTGAAAACATCATAACATATACCTATTATTATACCGAAAATACAGGACAGCCCGAATAAACAGATTTCCTCATTTATGGAAAAAAATGTCTCCGGAACTTTCATTTGAAAAGTCTCCCTAAAGCCGTCAACGGTGACTTGCGTTCCTTATCGCCGTAAACTACTGCCCATATATCGCCGGTAATGGTCATGTTGCCGGTCTCGACACTCATTGAATCAATATGTAATTCCCTGCCCTGTATGGTCAGTTCACCTAACTGTGTATAAAGACATATTGCCTTTTCGTCGAAACTGTCAACATCGGTTATACCTGAAATTGTAAGATTCTTTCTGTTTTCCAGAATAAGATTCTGATTTTGTTTTATATTATTTTCCTGCATGAATATTACCTCCGGTTTTTTTTTAGTAAATTATATTCATGCAGAAACGGAATTATTCATTGAAGTAAAAATTTTCTGAAAAAGGTGTTTCCTCTTCCTCAACGAGTTTTGCTCTTACGGTCACACGGTTCTGACCATTAAGTGTACAGGTAAATAAAGTCATATCCCATGTGGAATTATTTTCCGACATCTGTTCCACACCATAGCCGTCTATGTATTCTATATATGAAACAGTATAGTGAAATTTTTCACCGTCGCAGTTTGTGAAGATTATGTCATCACCGTCACTCAGATTTTTAATTGTACCGAAATGACTGTTATAATTATGTGCGGCGACAATAAAGTTATGAGATTCCGGCGTACCCTCATAGCGACACGGTGCGATATTCAGGTTTGAATAACTCCATTCATTGAGTACAGGCAATTCAAGCGAAAGACTTTCAAGTGTAAGATATCCACAGTAATTATTTTCTTCTACACTTACTGTCGGCATTTCGTATGTACCGTTTGCGATAGCTTTTTCCTTTTCCCTTGCCTCAGATTCAGCGAGGACATCTCTTTTTGCGTTTTCCTGTATTTTCTGTAAGTATTCCGTATAAGTTTCCGGTTTTACTTCCGGAATAAGATTTTTCAGTCCTGAAAGTGCTGTCTGTGAGTTTTCATAGGCTATATTGCTTTCACGGAAATTATATGTACATAAAAGCATAGCAGAAACCAGCATAAGTACACCCAGTATAATAAATAGTTTTCCGATTTTATTCATAATATCCCACCAACCTTTTTATTTTCTTATATGAATTAAGATAAAAACACCGTACAACTGCACAGTGTTTTCAATCATGCCTATCTGTAATTTTATTATATAATATATATTTTATTTTGTAATCATAATTTACAAGTGAAATTCCCATACAGAAAAGTTGTATCTTCAGGCTGATAATAATATTATACCATAAACAACAGTTTTGTCAATAATTTTTTTAAAGATTCTCATTTCCGACGATACTGAACACCAAAAAGCACCATACTATATGTACGGTGCTTTCATGTTATATTCATGATATATATCAGACCTCCTGTTATAACGCTATGTTGTATGTGTTCTGAACAAGAAATAATATCACGCTCCTTATGGATATACGGGAAATGGCATCTGCTTATGATAAAATCCAGATATTTTTCAAACCTCCTTGATATATGGGACAGGGTGTCTTCCTGTGAAATTCACGTCATTATTATCATACCTCCTTATTATTCTGATTTTTTAATTACAAGAGTAATTTATGTATTGTTTTTAACTCTTTTTTCTTTTATTTTCCTTATTATTCGGGAACTTTTTTTATTTTTCTGTGTTCCTCTTTTCTGATTATATTATAGCATTACTTTCCGGAAATTACATCATAAATTTCAAGACAAAATACGGTAAAAATCAGATATAATAACCCTTATTAAACGGATATATATTTAAATTCCTGTATTTCCGTATATTTCATGAAAGGAGGTTTTTTCATGGACAAAATTTTTCAGAAAGTTTCAGCGGTAATATTTGCGGTATGCGGATTCATGTGGGGGAAATTCGACGGATTATTATATGCACTCGTTACATTCATGATACTCGATTACATAACCGGCGTTATATCGGCTTACATAAGAAAAGAAATATCTTCTTCCGTAGGTTTCAGAGGTATCGCAAGAAAAGTATTTATAATGGTACTCGTTGCAGTAGGACACATTCTTGATACTCAGATTATCGGTACAGGTTCAGTATGTCGTTCTGCCGTGATAGGTTTCTATATTTCCAATGAGGGAATATCCATTCTTGAAAACTCTGCCCGAATCGGTCTGCCCTTACCCGAAAAGCTGACGGACATTCTTGTCAAACTCAGAGACAATGACAAAAAATAAATTTGACATATGCCGGAAAAAGTGCTATAATGTTCTTACATCAATGAAAAGAGGTTTTTTTATCATGGCAAAAGACAAAAAACTTGTAACTGAAATCACGTCAATGGACGAGGATTTTGCACAGTGGTACACCGACATATGCAAAAAAGCTGAACTTGTAGAATATACAAGCGTCAAGGGCTGTATGGTCATACGCCCATACGGTTACGCTATATGGGAAAATATCCAGAAAATTCTTGACGGTATGTTCAAAGCTACCGGACACGAAAATGTCTGTATGCCGATGTTCATTCCGGAAAGTCTGCTACAGAAAGAAAAAGACCATGTAGAAGGATTTGCACCGGAAGTAGCATGGGTCACACATGGTGGTAGCGAAAAACTCGAGGAAAGAATGTGTGTACGCCCTACATCTGAAACGCTTTTCTGTGAACATTATGCAAATATCGTACATTCATACCGTGATTTGCCGAAACTTTATAATCAGTGGGTAAGCGTTGTACGCTGGGAAAAAACTACACGTCCGTTTCTGAGGTCAAGGGAGTTCTTATGGCAGGAAGGTCACACAATTCACGCAACCGCTGAAGAAGCTATCGAGGAAACAGAAAAAATGTTAAACGTATATGCACAGTTCTGTGAGGAATCGCTTGCAATGCCGGTTGTAAAGGGCAGAAAAACCGAAAGTGATAAATTTGCCGGTGCGGTATCGACTTACGCTATAGAAGCTCTTATGCATGACGGTAAAGCCTTACAGGCAGGAACTTCCCACTATTTCGGCGACGGTTTTGCTAAAGCGTTCGGCATAGAGTATACGGACAAATCGAATAAACGAGTTAATCCGCATCAGACAAGCTGGGGTGTTACAACACGTCTGATAGGTGCGGTAATCATGACACACGGCGATAACAATGGTCTTGTACTTCCTCCGGCAGTAGCACCGGTACAGGCGGTAATAATTCCGGTAGCACAGCACAAAACCGGCGTACTCGAAAAGGCTGACGAACTGAAAAAACGTCTTGCAGATGCCGGAATACGTGTAAAACTCGACGATACTGAAAATTCACCGGGTTGGAAATTCGCTGAGTACGAAATGAAAGGCGTACCGGTACGTATTGAAATAGGTCCTCGTGATATTGAAAATAATCAGTGTGTAATTGCTTCACGTTGGAACGGTGAAAAAGTTATCGTACCTCTTGACGAACTCGAAAACGCTGTACAGCAGAAATTAAAAGAGGCACACGACGGTATGTATAATAAAGCCCTCGAAAATCAGAATAAAAGGACTTATGCGTGTACAAGTCTCAACGAGATAACAGAAATTCTCGCCGAAAACGGTGACGGTTTCATTAAGGCTATGTGGTGCGGTGAGGAATCCTGTGAAGACGAGGTCAAGGAAAAAACCGGTGTGGGTTCACGTTGCATACCGTTTGAACAGGAAAATATTTCCGATAAGTGCGTATGTTGTGGAAAACCTGCTAAACATATGGTATACTGGGGTAAGGCTTATTAATCTGAATAACTTAAACACAAAAGGACTGAAATTTAAATTTCAGTCTTTTTTTATTTTTCTTGCAAAATATACTTGACATTTTCTGCAAAGTATGCTATACTAAAATTGCAACGTTGACTTTACATTTTAAGGAGAGTGTTTTTTGAATACGAAAATTAAAGAACTCAGAAAAGCAAATAAACTATCACAGGAAGAACTTGCTTTAGCAGTAGGAACTACCAGACAGACTATTACATCTATCGAAACAGGTAAATATATAGCTTCACTGCCTCTTGCGTACAAAATATCGCATTTTTTCGGACTTACTATAGAAGAAGTATTTGATTTATCTGAATATTCTGAATGAAAGAAGGTTTTATACAATGGAAAAATACAGAAAAAATCTGATTTTAAGAATTTTTTTACTGTCTTTTGTCGTATTACTGGCAACAGGACTGGGAATATTCAATGTTTTCGGCACAAATGAAAATATTAAAGAAAATGTTATTTTTGGTTTTCAGTGTGGATTCATTACCGGTCTTGGACTGGTTTCAGTTATACTTATTATCCGTTACAGCAAAGCGGTAAAGGATTCGGATAAGCTGAAAATCCTGTTTAACAAGGAAAACGACGAAAGACTTAAATATATAAAATCTAAATCGGGTATGCCGATGTTACTTATTACTTCTGTAATAATGATTTTCAGCGGAACTATTTTCGGTTATTTCAACACAACAGTTTTTTATACATTGATTGTTGCCTCTATGTGTCAGTTACTTATAGCAGGTATTGTAAAAATGGTTTACATGAAAAAAATGTAAAACTTAAAATAAAAGGACTGACTTTAAAAATCAGTCCTTTTGTTTGTTTTATTCAAATTCCGGAATTTCTTCAAGAGGTAAGTCTTCAAGTTTCAGGAGTTTTAGTCCTACCATTTGTATAGCAAGTGCGTCATTTGAGGATATACCATCGCCATTGCCGACAATATCAGCATTTATCTTACCCTGTTCTGTGATTTGGTAAATATCCGGATTTGCAATAGACTGCATTATAAGTACAGCGTCTGCAAGAGTTACTTCGCCGTCTTCATTGGCATCTCCGTATACTGTATCGCCTTTTTCCTCTGCCGGATTTACTTTTATTGTAGTTTCAAGCACACGTGGTAAATAATCAGCCTTGCTACATGAAACAGTAACTTTTACCGTGGCAGTTCCCTCATTTTTACAGGTAAATTTAATATCACTTTGTCCGCTGTTTGTGATTGAAATTGCATTACCTTCAACCTTTACGGCCTCGATTCTCCATGCTGAATTACCGGAGTAGAATGGAATAATTCCCTTATCTCCGACATGAAAAACATCTGATGACATATCTTCAAGAACGGGAATACCAAGTGAAGCATTTGGAATGTTGGCATTAGGTGTAGTTGTAGTAGTATTAGTAGTTGTTGTTGTGGTTGTAGTTTCGGTAGGCTTTGTAGTTGTGGTAGTAGTTCCGGTTGATTCTATGCCGTCAATGATAGCATAGAACGATTCTTTAGCGGTGTAGTCCTCATTGAATAGAAGAGGATATCCGGAGGCTCTCCAGCTCATATCGTCGGTAGTACCCCAGAATGTTACACATGAAACATTGTCTTTCTGTGCTACGATAGTATCCATAATATCGCTGTAGTACTGTGCCTGCTCCTTGAAATGTTCTTTATCGTTTACTGTTACATCAAGTTCTGTTACCTGAACATCAAGACCTGTTTCACAGAATTTGTCAAGAGCCTTTTTGTATACGCTTACTGACGGGAATGCGTCACTGCCGGAACGTGCGTCAAGATGTGACTGCATACCGATACCGTCAATATAATGACCGTCGGAATTTATTTCCTCAACCATTTTTATTATAGCGTCGGTTTTCTGTGGCATATATTCGTTGAAGTCGTTATAGTAGAGTTTTGTTCCCTCCGGAGCGTACTTCTTTGCGAACTCAAACGCAGGTTTTATAAATGACATATTATCACCGAATACCTTGACCCATGGTGAATTCTGTGAACCCTCTTCCTGTGTACCTGCCGGACGTTGTTTACCGTCGTCAAGCCAGCATTCGTTTACAACGTCGTATGCATAGAAGTCTATTTCCGGATATTCCTTTTCGAGTGTTTCAAAAACGTTCTTTATGTAGTTTTCAAGACGTTTCAACATTTTTTCCTTAGATACCCATTCACCATTAGCATCGTAATTTTCCTTAAAGAACCATGTCGGTGTCTGCTGGTGCCATACAAGAACGTGTCCACGCATAGGGATATTGTTATCTCTTGCAAAATCGAGTAATGAACGTGCCTGGTCAAGAGTTACCTGTGGGTTAGTATCGTCACCGTCTTTTGCCATAGCGATACAGGCATTCTGGTCAAGAAGTGCGTCAGGTTTCATTTCGTTACCGGCAGTAAAGCTGTTGCAGTGTTTTAAGATAAGGTCTTTTGTTGACTGCGGTGCGAGTTCCTTTACAGTAGCAACGCCACCTATTTTAAAGTAATCGCTGTAGACATCCTTAAGTGACGGAATATCTTCCTGAATGGTATATTTAGGAGCTTCTTTAAGTACGAAGTCGTCAATATAGATGTTATCCGTACCACCTTCAAAGTAAATCATGACATTACTTACATCAGCGGAAAAACTGATTTTTATATCATTTACTTCCTGCCAGCCGTTACCGTTGAGATTTGCAAGATTTTCATAGTGTTCAGTACCGGAAGCATCAGTGTACTGTAAACTCATGGTATTGCTTGTATAGTACTGTCCCATTACTTTAGCACTTACAAGATATGCTGTACCAGGTTCGCAGATGTCGTCGAGTTTAAGTGCCGGACCGTTCCATGTTTTTGTACGTCCGCTTGCACAGAGTGATTTAGTACCGCTTACGGCATTATCGGTACTTGCGGAAACTACTGTTGTATCACTGTCGTTTCTCTTTGAGAATAAAGAAACATCACCGTCTTCAAAATCCGAGGAGTAAATAATTTTACCCTGCGGAGCTGTTGCAGTTGAGTCTTCAGCGTATACAACCGGTGCAGATGAACATATCATTAAAGCACCGACTGTACCAGCGATAAGATTTTTAAAATATTTTTTTTTCATTGTCAAACCTCCGTTAATATATGATTAATACAATTTTAACATATTATTGTTGAAATGTCAATAGAATACTGAACTTTTTTACTATAACTTGAAAGGCAGACCGCCCGGTCTGCCCCCTTTATATATATTAAATTTTAATTAAGTAAAATAATATCAGTTATTGTTGTTATTGTTGTTTGGTCTGCACGCAACCACAATTACACCAATTATGTTTAACCAGAAGCCCCACCAGAAACCGCCTTTATAACCTTTATTTCTGGAAATTGTCTTTGTAATTAATCCCCATATTACAGCGTTGATAAGTACGGCTAAACTCACAAACATAATAAGTGAATTTATACTATCCGTCAAATTTTTTCACCTCCCTCTGAATCATTTCCCTACCTCCAAATCACTATATAATATCATATCGGATATTCAGTATTTTTTTATAACTGCTAAAATTTTCCGAGGAGATTTTTTAGTATAAAAATTCTATCACAGAAATATGATAAAGTCAATATTTTACTGAAAAATCTGCATATTATACAAATCAATGTGACGTATTTATTTATTTTTTCATGATATTTCCGATTATTATATTTTCGTACTTAAACACGTTCTGAAAAAGCAGAAAATAAAGGTTTCTTAAATTATTGACATAAAACTTTCTGACAAATAACACAAAAAACCTCCCTGACGCTTTCACGACGGAGAGGTTTATATTTATTTTGAATAACTTTCTGAAATAATTTCTTATCTCTTTGAGAACTGCGGAGCACGTCTTGCAGCTTTAAGACCGTATTTCTTTCTTTCCTTCATACGTGGGTCACGAGTGAGGAAACCAGCCTTCTTGAGAGCCGGACGGAGTTCAGCATCAAATTCAAGTAATGCTCTTGAAATACCATGTCTGATAGCACCAGCCTGACCTGTTACGCCACCGCCTGCAACTGTGCAGACAACATCGAATTTTTCAAGAGTATCTGTAAGTGCGAGTGGCTGACGGACAATCAGCTTGAGTGTTTCAAGACCGAAATAATCGTCAATTCCTCTGCCGTTTATTGTTACGTTACCAGAACCAGGATAAATTCTTACTCTTGCAACGGAGTGCTTTCTTCTGCCTGTTCCGTAGTAGTATTTAACTTTTGATTCGTACATTTCAAAGCACCTCCCTATTAATATTCATAAACAACAGGTTTCTGAGCAGTGTTTTTGTGTTCAGCACCCTTGTAAGTTCTGAGTCTCTTGAGCTGGTTTCTGCCGAGTGTATTGCTCGGAAGCATACCCTCAACGGCAATCATCATAGCACGGTCAGACTGTTTAGCCATCATGTCCTTGTAGGAAATGGACTTCAGACCACCAATCCAGCCGGTATGCCAGTAATATTTTTTCTGTTCGAGTTTCTTACCTGTAAGAACTGCCTTATCGCAGTTGATAACTATAACATGGTCACCACAGTCAACGTTAGGTGTGAATGTGGGCTTGTGTTTGCCTCTGAGAATATGTGCAGCTTTTGCGGCAACACGTCCGAGAGGTTGTCCGGCAGCGTCGAGAATATACCATGTACGCTTTACATCAGCCGGTTTAGTCAGTGTAGTTGACATAAAAAAATCCTCCTTAAAAAATCTGTATCGGCGGAAAACAGACTTTCCGCACAGTAACAATTGTTATTATACAGCATAAAATTCCATTTGTCAAGAGGTAAAACGACTTTTTTTTAAAATATATCATGAAAACACTTCAAATCTCTTGTTTATTCTCTGTTTCTCTTAATATCTCACGATTCATTTCAGAAATGTAAAATTACAAGCGAAACGCAAAAAAATACATTTCCGGAAATTTTTTCAGAAAAGGGGTTGACAAAAAGCCTTTTAGTGTGGTACAATGTAATTGCTGAACTACAATTGAATACACAACAAAAGGCTTAATCTGTCTTATGACTATTCTATTATATCATAAGATTTCAAATTTGTCAAGTCTTTTTGAGGCATGGCAAATTTTTTTTTCTTTTAACCTCATATTGTGTAAATAATTGTGATTTGCTAATATATTTTATGAAAGGAATAATTAATCATGTATGAGTTAATCAATGATGTACAAATCAAAGTAAAAGAGTACAAGGGACAGCGTGTTGTTACTTTTAATGATATCGATACTGCTCACAAAAGACCTTCCGGAACAGCTAAAAGAAATTTTAACAAAAACATAAAGCATTTTATTGAGGGGGAAGACTACTTCAAAGTTTGTTGGTACGAAATTCGTACAAACAAAAGCCTTGATATATCGCCGAAAACTCACAGAGATGTTATTCTCTTTACAGAATCCGGTTACCTTATGATTGTGAAATCTTTCACGGACGACCTTTCATGGACAGTACAGCGACAGCTTGTGAAAACTTATTTCAGGGTCAGGGAAATAAATAAACTCTATAACGAAGATATATATAAGAGATTTGATATGTTAGAACAAAAAATTGACATAATATATCAGAAACTTGAGATGTCAGAAAAAAGAATTGATACTCTGGAAATAAATATTAAAAAATCAATAACTGATAATTTATATGATACTATTCATACAATAATTCCTGCATTTGAAGTTCTATATAAAAAAATAAACAGAATA
>JAAVHK010000009.1 GCA_014799765.1 Ruminococcus sp. | reverse complement strand
GACGGTCTGGAAGAATCTATAAATTTCTGGAACGCCAAAGCACAGGAAAATGACCTTACTGTACTTGGTGCATATCTCAATGAGGAAGATTCCGAAAACATACGTATACGTGAGGTAAACGGCGTGAAAATTGCTTTTCTTGCCTACGCTGAACACATAAACGGTTTTTCTATTCCGGCAGATTCTCCACTGAGGGTCATTATGAACTATGAAGAAGATGTCATTGAACGTCAGGTTAAACAGGCAAGTCAGATGGCAGACGCCGTTATAGTTTCTGTACACTGGGGCGTTGAAGATACTCATGAAGTTTCAGATGACCGCAAGGAACTCGCTGAAAAAATAGTCAACTGGGGGGCAGATGTAATTTTAGGCTGTCATACCCATACCGCCGAAACTATGGAATGGATTTCACGTGATGACGGTACAAGAGGTTTCGTTTACTATTCAATGGGCAATTTCATCTGTGCACAGACCGATAACTTCAATCTCGTCGGCGAAATGCCTGATTTTGATATTGTCGTTGACGGCGTGACGGGTGAAACACGTCTTGAAAACGTCGGGGCTATTCCTACTATTATCCACTATGATGACGGTAATTTCTCAAATATAAGAATTTATCCTTACAGCCAGTATAATTCCGAACTTGCCGACAGTCACGGACTGCCTTATGCAATTCCGGCAGGTACTTATCCGGATTTCAGCTGGGATATTATAAATGACATCATAAACAACAATATTCCTGAAGAATTCAGAAAACTTGATAAATAAATTAACTGATTCACAGAAATTTTACAGTTTATGGTTATATGTCAGTTATTGAAGTTTATAGTTTTGTGTATTATTCACAAAATGAAAATGTATTATTTATACAAAATACCAAAATGCTCATAAACCTATTTACTTTTTTTAAGTCCTGTTATATAATGAAATCATGAATAAATGTGACTTTAAGTTCATGTTTTCATCATGGCAGTGTGGTGAGTCTTGTTTTTGCAGACACTGCCGGCAGAGTAATTTTTTGTGTAAGCAGAAATCCTACTTTTTCCGGCAGGATTTATTCTGCGATTACAACAAATCCGCTATGGATTTGACTAAGGCATGATATAATCAAAGGGCATATGTTCCTTTGTTATATAACATTTTTAAAGAAGGAGGAAAAACTATGAAGGCAAAAAAGATAGTCATCGGGGCAGTATCGGCTGCGATGCTTTCGCTTTCAGTCTGCTCACTTGCTCCAGCTTTTGCAGCCGGCGAAACAGTGCAGATTTCTGTCGGTAAAGTTTCGGCAAGTGCAGGCCAAAAATTTTCAGTGGATGTATCATTCGCAAATATTCCGGCACAGGGTATCCAGTGTTGTGATTTTGCAATAAAGTATGACAGCAGTCTTATTACTATAGACTCAGTGGAGGCAGGCGAACTTGCTAACACAGACGCTGTTAAAGATGACCCGTCATCTTCACTGCTCTCAATTTTCGACAACAGTATTGACAATAAAAAAGGTCTTACTTCTCTTATCTGGTCAACATCTCTTGATGATACTTCATACTGGATGACTGGCGATGGTGTTTTCTGTACAGTAAATGGTACGGTTGCTGCAGGAGCTACCGGAACAATTCCGATTGAAATAGTTCCGGCTTCAAGAAATACTTTCCCAGATTCCGGCTCTCAGAATGAAGTTATAAGCGTCGGCTACTTCAAGAATAAAGACGTTATAAGATATGACGTTAATGCAACAGCCGGTGAAGTTAATGTAGGCGGTGCATCATCTGATAAGGGAATGAAAGGTGACGCCAATGAAGACGGCGAAGTATCACTTGCAGATGCAGTTTTAATAATGCAGGTTATTTCAAATCCTGATGGTTTCTCATTAACGGAACAGGGCAGAAAAAATGCTGACACTGATGGAGACGGTGGTGTATCACCTGTTGATGCTCTTGAAATACAGAAGTTTAACATAGGTCTTCCATCAACACTTGATTGATTGAAGCTGTTTCAAAAAGATTATCTGATTTGTCCCCATCTCAAAGGAATAAACCCCCTGAAAAATTTTTAAGTATTAAATGGGTCTCACGACCTTAAGAAAGGAATTATTGCAAATGAAAAAGTTATTTTCTGCAGCTGCATCACTTGTAATGGCTGCAACTATGGTAGGTGCTGTTTCTCCTGTTGGCACTTCAGCTGCTGACGACAAGAAGGGCTTTACTTTCCTCGCTTATAAGGATGCTACTCTTCCGACCGGCGTAACCAATAATGGTGATACAGTCACAGTTTCCGCTGATGCTATCGCTGCTGGTGACGTTGTTGTTCCTGTAGGTATTTACCTTACTGAAAACAGTGCTGACATCACTGGTTTCTCTGTTGACGCTACTGTAAAATCTGACAGCAAGGATGTTGGTAAAGTTAAATTCAAGGCATTCACTCCTGGTTCTACTAAGTTCTTCGATGAAGCTAAGGAATTTACCGCTGCTGACGGCACTAAATTCACAACTGACAAGGTAGTTGCTTTCGCTGGTGAGGTAAGCAGAACAGGTTACAAGGCTCACGGTACTTTCCAGGTATCTGACGCTGAACAACAGTTAAAAGCCGGTACAGAAAACGCTTTCGTTGGTATGGCGTGGACAAACGGTGCTTCCAAGTATCAGTGGCATGGTGAAAAGAGTGATACATATCCGGTAGTTGTATTCAATGTAACTCTTCCTAAGGGTATTGCAAACGGCGACTATGTAATTGATTTCTGTAACTATGATAACGATTACGGCAACAAATCCTGTCTTGTTGAAGCAGGCGGAAAGTACAACACTGACAACAAAAACCTTGACCTCAAGTCACTTACTATCAAGGTAGGCGATTCTGCTACACCTACTACAACACAGACAACTGCTACAACTGCTACAACAGCCGGCTCTACAACTACAACAGTTACTACAGGCGGTACAACACCTACAACTCCGAGCAAAGATCCGGACGTTCCGGAAGGTCAGGAAACCGATGGCAAGAAGAGCCATCTTGTTGCTGATTCCAAGATAGTATTCGACCTCACAAATAAGGATGCTGAAGACGGCTACTGGAGAGTTGACCCGGATGCCGGTGATGTATGGTTTGCTCCTACACTCGACACACACGGCGAATTAGTAACAGGTATGCAGTTCTTCTTCAAGGTTGACGGCGACTTCTCTGCTGAAATTGAAAAGTCATCTCCTGCACTTCAGGATGTATTTGTACAGCCGTCTAACGCAGATAAGGGTGTATCTCTTACTTGTGCTGTAGGTCCTGGCTCTTCAGGTATATCAGCAACATCTGACCAGCCTGTATTCAACATCTTCCTCAAACCTGCTGAAGGTCTTAAAGATGGTCTCTACAAGATTACAATTGACACAACACAGGATACCTGTGAAATTCTTGGTGCAAACAAAGAACGTGTAGATGTTACTGTAATTCCTGGTTACATTGCAATCGGTAATGTTTCTTCTTCTGATTCTACAACTACTACAACATCTGCTACAACAACAACTTCTGGTACAACTACTACAACTACAACTGCTTCCGCTTCTTCTGCAGGTACAACAACAACTACAACAACAAAGGCTTCTGAAACATCTGGTACAACAACTACAACAACAAAGGCTTCTGAAACATCTGGTACAACAACTACAACTACAAAGGCTCCTGACGGCACACTTCTCTACGGTGATACAGACTGCAACGGTGTTGTAAAGATTAACGACGTTGTTGTTCTCAACAAGTGGCTCAACGACAACAAGTCATATGATATTTCTGACCAGGGTAAAATCAATGCTGACTGCTTCAAACCACAGGGTGGTAATGAACTCACAGCTGAAGACTCTGATGCAATCATCAAGAGCATTGTTCATCTTGTAACTCTTCCTGTTGAAAAGTAATATCTGAAAAAAATAAATATTAGGGCATCTGCCCGGAAAGGAAATGCACAGATGAAGAAACTGCTTTCCGCAGTTACGTCTCTTGTCATGGCGGCAACGTTTGTGTCAAGTGCATTTACCTCATCTATTGTAGTTAGTGCTGCCGGTAGTGTCCCTGCCGTGCAGCCTAATGTTAGTATGGGTGGAGTAAAGGACATAACTGCAAATAAAAATATTAGTCGTGCTGACTATAGTAAGATAGTTGATAATTCTGACATAGTATTTGATTTCACAAATCCTGATTCAGAAGACGGCTACTGGAGAGTTGACCCTGATGCTGGCGATGTTTGGTTTGCACCACGTCTCGATACACACGGAAAGTTGATTACAGGTATTCAGATGTACTTTGATGTAGAGGGCGATTTTACTGCTGAAATTGAAAAGTCATCTCCTGCACTCCAGGATGTATTTGTACAGCCTAACAACGCACTGAAGAATGTATCTCTTACTTGTTCTGTAGGTCCTGGCGCTTCAGGTATACCGGCAACACCGGACCAGCCTGTATTCAACATCTTCCTCAAACCTGCTGAAGGTCTTAAAGATGGTCTTTATAAGATTTCAGCAAGTTCCGACCTGCTTGAAGTTCTTGACGCTGACAAGGCACGTACTGACATAAGCGTAATACCTGGTTATATTGCTATCGGTGATGTAGCTTCTTCTAATACTACAACAACAACTACTACCACAAAAGCAACCACTACCACAACTACAACAACCAAAGCTCCCGACGGAAGTTCAGCACCTGCAACAACCACTACTACAACTACTGTTGCAAGTTCACAGGCAACTACTACAACCACTACAACAGCTCCGCCTGCTCCGGCTTCCGGAAGTGCTTCATGGGTAATTCCTGAAGTACACGCAAAGAAAGGCGAAACTGTCAAGCTTGACGTAGTAGTAAGCGGTGATTCTGATTTAGCTGTAGCCGGTGCACAGTTCTTACTTAAAGCAAGCGATTCTGTAGGACAGCCTAAAGCAACAGGCGGTAATGCTTACAGTGCCTCATCTTCACTTGTTTCAAACAAGAATGAAATCGCATTCGGTCACGGACAGGGTGCGGGTTCAACTGCCAAGAATAATGAAGTTATTGTTTCAGTTGAATATACTATACCGGAAAATATTACCGCCGGAAAGTATCCTGTTACATGGAGTGACCTTTTTGTAAGTGATACAAACGGTCAGGATATTACCGACAAGATTAAAGCCGTTGACGGTGCAATCATTATTGACGAAACTTACGACGGTGAAATCGCATGGGATATTCCGGAAGTAGTCGCTAAACCTGGTGAAAAGGTAACTATGGACGTCGTTGTAATTGACGACGGTAACTCAGCTATTCCGGTAGCCGGAGCACAGTTCAAGGTTAATGCCGATAAAGCTGAATTTGTTTCAGTTGACGGTTCAACAGCTTACGGTTCTTCCGTAGTAAATAACAAGGAAACCAATGAATTTGCATTCGGTCAGGGACAGGGTAAGGGCGTATCTGCTCCGAACGGTGCTAAGGTCATAACCCTTACATATACAGCTCCTACAACTCCCGGCACATATCCTGTAACATGGTCAGAAGCATTCATTTCTGATACAAACGGTCAGGATATTACAGACAAAATAACACTTCTCCCCGGTTCTATCACAGTACAGGCACAGGGCGATATAACATGGGATATTCCAGAAGTAACTGCTAAACCTGGCGAAAAAGTTACTATGGACGTTTTGGTAATCGATGAAGCCGGTTCAGCACTTCCAGTAGCCGGAGCACAGTTCAAGATTACTGCTGATACTGCTGAATTCGTTTCAGTTGACGGTTCAACAGCTTACGGTTCTTCCGTAGTAAACAACAAGGCAACTAATGAATTTGCATTTGGTCAGGGCGAAGGTAAGGGCGTATCTGCTCCGAATGGTGCTAAGGTTATAACCCTTACATATACAGCTCCTACAACTCCCGGCACATATCCTGTAACATGGTCAGAAGCGTTCATTTCTGACACAAATGGTCTCGACATTACAGACCAGATTACACTTCTCCCCGGTTCTATCACAGTACAGGCACAGGGTAATATAACATGGGATATTCCCGAAGTCAAGGCTAAGCCCGGCAAAGAAGTTACTATGGACGTTTTAGTAATAGACGAAGCCGGTTCAGCACTTCCTGTAGCTGGTGCACAGTTCAAGGTTAATGCTGATACTGCTGAATTTGTTTCTGTTGACGGTTCAACAGCTTACGATTCCTCAGTTGTAAACAACAAGGAAACAAATGAATTTGCATTCGGTCAGGGACAGGGCAAGGGCGTTGCTGCTGCTAACGGTGCTACAGTTATCACACTTAAGTATAAAGCTCCTACAGCTCCCGGCACATATCCTGTAACATGGTCAGAAGCATTCATTTCTGATACAAACGGTCTCGACATCACAGACCAGATTACACTTCTTCCGGGTTCTATCACAGTTGAGGAAGTTCAGGCTGCCAAAGGTCCGATAACATGGGATATTCCCGAAGTTACCGCACATCCTGGTGAAGAAGTTACCATGGACGTTTTAGTAATCGACGAAGCCGGTTCAGCACTTCCAGTAGCCGGAGCACAGTTCAAGATTACTGCTGATACTGCTGAATTTGTTTCAGTTGACGGTTCAGAGGCTTATGAATCCGCAGTTAAAAACAACAAGGAAACAAATGAATTTGCATTCGGTCAGGGACAGGGCAAGGGCGTTGCTGCTGCTAACGGTGCTAAGGTTATCACAATCAAGTACACAGCACCTGCAAAGCCTGGTAAATATCCTGTAACATGGTCAGAAGCATTCATTTCTGATACAAACGGTCTCGACATTACAGACCAGATTACATTTTTACCTGGTTCTATAACTGTTGTTCCTAACGGTGGCATTTCATGGATAATTCCTGAGGTTGATGCTGAACCTGGTGACACAGTTGAAATGAAAGTCGTTGTTGACGATTCCAAAAACAGCAAACTTCCTGTAGCTGGTGCACAGTTCACTATCAAAGCAGATACCCCGATTGTTTATGACAGTTCAAAGGGTTCAGATGCTTATAATGCTACAGTAGTAGAAAATGCTAAGACAAATGAATTTGCATTTGCACAGTCAATCGGTTCAGGCGTTGCCGCTGATAACGGTGCAACAGTACTCACACTTACATTTAAAGTACCTGAAGATTGTGCTGACGGAAAATATCCTGTAAAGTGGTCTGATGCATTTGTTTCTGATACAAACGGTATTGATATTACTGAAAGCGTATCTCTCGTTGACGGTGCTATCAACATCAAGAAGAAGACAACTACAACTACAACATCTGCTACAACAACAACTACTACCACAACTGCTCCGACAACAACAACTACTACAAAGGCTCCGGACACAACTACTACAACAACTTCTGCACAGACAACAACTACTACTACAACTTCCGCTACAACAACCACTACAACTACAACAGTTACACCTGCTTCAGGTGCTGTAATCTGGCAGATTACTACTGTAAAGGCTAAACCAGGCGAAACAGTTACACTTGAAATGTCAGTAAAAGATCCGAACGGTTCTAAACTTCCTGTAGGTGGTGCACAGTTCGTAGTAAAGGCTGATTCACCTATCGTTTACGATAAGGCAGACGGTAAGCCATACGGAAATGGTCTCGTTGCTAACGACAAGACTAATGAATACGCATTCGCAAANNCNAAGGGTGCAGGCGTTGNAGCAGCNGACGGTGATGTAATGATTACATTCACATTCACAGTACCGGAAGANTGCAANNACGGCACATACCCTGTAAAGATTTCTGACCTCTTCGCAAGTGACGCTAACGGTTTCGACATCTCCAAGCAGATTACAACAATTGACGGTGCTATTATAGTTGAAGCTGATACTACTACAACATCTACAACTACAACAACTTCTACAACCACAACTACTACTACAACTACAACACCGGCTCCTACAACAACTACTACAACAAGCGGTTCTGCAACCACAACTACAACAACAACTTCCGCTCCTACAACAACATCCACAACCACAACAACTACTACAACAAGCACAAGTGCTTCTGCAACAACTTCTACTACAACTACAACCGGTAGCATGATTAATACTAACGCTACAAGAACTAACACAACAGCTAATACAACAGCTCTTCCTGATACAGGAACAAGAACAACTACAACAGCTCCTACACTTCCTGATATCACAACAACAACTACAACATATCCTTACTACTATGTTGAACTCGAAACTGTTCCTGGTTTCTACTTCAGCCACGACGACGGTACACGTGGAGATGGTTCTGAAGGCGGATTCAGCAAAGAACAGGTTCAGGTAAGCAAGTACTGGAGAGTTGATACTGAAGAGTCTGACCCGATAGACGTAACAGATACTTTTGACCCGACACTTATCAACTACCATGGTGCAACTCCGCAGAGCGTATACAACATAGACAACAAGAACTTCACATATGGTGTTTATGTTTACTACGGCGACGAACTCCTTTATACTAAGGACGAAGACGGCAAACTTACACCGGTTTATATCACAGCATTTATCGGCGTAAAGGGCGACGTAAACTTCGATAATCAGGCAAACGCTGTTGACGCTTCACAGGTACAGACATATTATGCTAGGCTTTCCTCTACAAATGAGGGATATACCCCTGAAAACACATACCTTTCAGATTCCGAACTCGTTGGTGAAGACCCGCTTTCAATCTATGATGACTTCGCTGCATTCCTCGGCGACATAGATACAAATGAATGGGCATCTGACAACTGGAAAGTAGGCAAGAAGGGCAGAGCTCTCGAAGCTGTTGACTCTACAGGTATCCTTGTATTCTATGCTCTTATTTCCGCTACAAAACAAGATATCGTTCCTACAGTTAAGGAAGCATGGGACATTGCTGCACCTTTCAGATTCGGTGATGCAAAGTATACACAGGAAACAAACGACAAATTTGCAAGCGTTATCAATTGATTTTTTGACACAATTAAAAAAGCAGACCCCCCACCGGTCTGCTTTTTTTTCGGAAAAAACTACATCTTGACAAACTGAAATTAAAGTGGTACAATAATATTGCGGGGGAATTTTCCTGTAATATTCCTGTGGAAAAAGTATAAAAATTTACTTTAATTTCCGGAAAATTTTGACTTTCAAGCACTTTTTTATGATAAAATTGTGAAATGAGTACAAAAAATAACGTATTTAATCATTAATAATTTTTCAGAAAATTATATTATATCGCTTGACTTATTGCATTTTCTGTGATAAAATGTAGTTATGAATTTCTGGGGGTTAGTTATGGGTTTATTTTTACCCCGCTGAAGTTTTCAACCGGATATACGGCTTCTGTTAAACAGCGGTCTGCTCCGGAAAAAATATATTAGAGAGGTATAAAGAAAATGAAGAATTCATTATTTAAGAGGGTCTTCGCTGCAGTTGCTTCTGTACCGTTTGCACTCTCTCAGTGTCTGACTTATTCGTCTTACGCTGTAACAAATGATTCAGTTCAGGTTGAAACAGCCAATGCAAGAGCTGGCGGAGAAGTTTATAATCTTGAAAAACTTCTTTACATAGAACCTGGTCAGACTGAATCCACATGGTATGACACTGTTCATACTGAACTCGTTAATATCGGCGAAAGTGATAATAACGTTCGTTTCATTGAAAAGGCAATGCTTGAAGACCTTGTTGTGAAAAATGCCGGTAAGTATACTGACAGAGCTAAGATGGCTCTTGATATGCTTGATGACAAAGGTATCGAATATCGGGTAAGCAGTAGTGGTGATGTAGTCATTACGGCAAGAATAAAGACCGATTTCGGTGTATTTTTCGCTGAAGCTCAGAAAAGCATTGATGAAGCTGTTGACAAGGCTGTAGCAGATGCTATGGAAGAAGTTAAACAGAAGTATGAAGATGCCAAAGCTGAAATATCTGAAAAATTTGATATTCCTGCTGAAGAATTTGATGATTTCAATGTTTCAAAGGAATATCTCGCTGAAAAGTACGGCATTCCGCTTGAAGACCTTGACAAATACAATTTCACCAAGGAAGATATCGCTGAAAAACTTGAAATTCCGGTAGAAGACCTTGAAGGTGTAGACAATATTGATAATGTTGAGGAAATCATTTATGAGGAAAAAGTTAATATTCCTCCTTTTGATTTCACCAGTGCTGATTTCACCGGTGCGTTTGAAATCACAATCAAGGGCAGTGAACTTGAAGACGGTCATACAATGGGCATAAAGGCAAGATATATTTCAGATAAACCAGTAAATATTGACGGTGTAAATAAAACTGTTCTTTCAATTGCAGACCTTACAAAGTTTGCAGAAGTGAAGATTGAGGAAGTCAAGGCGTGTGCTGATGTAACAATCCGTGAAATTCCAGACGAAGATGCTAAGAAAGATGCTCAGGCACAGGTTACAAATCAGCTTACAAAGATTGAAAACTTACTTAAAAAGGCTGAAAGTAAATTCGATATAATTCACAGAGAACAAAACCGTACAGCAAGTGCCGATAATATGGCACAGCTCCTCAAGAAGATTAGCGATTTTGTAGAGAACAGCAAAAAGGTTCAATCACTGGAAAATAAAATCCATAAAGATATACGTGTTCCGTCATCAGTTACCGATATGATGAATAACTCTCATGTTGCTGACCTCTATGAAACTATTATGAATGACCTTAATGAAATTGCGGTATCTTATAATATTTCCCTTCCTGCAAGTGATATAGCTGCTTTTGCTGATACAGACCTCCGTAACATTAAGGCTACAGCTGTAAACGATACTTATACTCTTTCCGGATTCTTCCATGATGAAGAATTAGGCGGAGACAACTTGAAAGAAATGATAGCTACTGTTGAAGTAGGCGATATATATGACACTGATAAAAATATTGCTACAATAGGTCTCCAGATTTTCAGACCTGAAATAGAAGACACTTCAACATCTACCAGCACAACAACTACAACTTCAACAGTATCAACAGATAATACAACAACTACAACAACAGTATCCACAGATGATACAACCGCAACTACAACAGAAACAACCGGAACAGATGANGACGGTTCAAGCACAACTACAACAGAAACAACCGGAACAGATGATGACGGTTCAAGTACAACTACAACGGAAACAACCGGAACAGATGATGACGGTTCAAGCACAACTACAACAGAAACTTCCGGTACTGACACAACTACAACAACTACAACTTTCGGCGGTAGTGTTCTCCCAGACGAAGTAAGCAGACTTTTCGCTACTGTAACTGCCGGAGAAGAAGGCGAATATGGTTTCTATTACAGTTATGAAACTGAATTCCATAAGGAACAGGTTAAGGAAGTTGCAATTACTGTAATCTATAGAGACGGTAAGGAAGAAATTATCCCGATTACTTATGAATTTGCTTCCACACCGGCTGAAACATTTGTAAAATATGATGTTGACTTCAAGTACACTGCAGCACTTGTTTATAACGGTGGAGACATTACAGACTCAACAGGCAAAGTGGTTCTTAAAAGCGGTGACGTACTCAAGACTTCTGATGGCGCCGATGCAGGTGTTGTAGCTTATATCGGCTATAGAGGCGACGTAAACCTTGACTATGAAGTAAACGCTGTCGATGCTTCGCAGGAACAGGCATATTACGCTATACTTTCAACAGGAAAAACTACAGACCAGGTAGTGCTTTCAGACTCAAATCTTGTTGAATCTGCAAGTTCAATATATGACCAGTTTGCAGCATTCCTCGGAGACGTAAATATGTCCAATCAGGACGGCGAAATTGTTAACTGGAAGACCGGTAAAAAAGGCAGAACTGTTGACGCTGTCGACGCAACATGTATCATGGTGGCTTATGCACAGCTTTCAATAAAGGATACTCCATACAAAGTAGGCGATGAAGCACTTTGGGACTATGTACTTACTGAATAATTAAATGTTATGAAATCTGCCGTCGGGTGGCGGCAGATGATTATAAATCCAATTATATTATAATTGAAAGGAAATAAATTAAAATGAAAACTAATTTTATAAAGAAGGCAATTACTGCACTTGCAGTTTCTGCTGTTGCAGTTTCCGCTACTGCTGTTTCCGCTTTTGCTGTTCCTAATAATGGTTTTACCGATGCTGAAATCGCAGCATCTACAATTAAACCCACACTCACAGTTGATACTGTAACTCTTTCACTCGAAGAAGCAAAGGCTCTCGCCGCTGCTAATACACCTGTTGAGGTAAAGATTACCGTTAGCGGTGACGGCGTTGATATGACTTACTCTTCAACAGGTCTTCACGTAAACTATCCTGCAATTGCTGGTGGCAAGACAATCAAAATGAACACCAACAGAATCGGTGATTATGACGTTGTAAAAGGTGATGGTGCTGAATACCTTTCTCATGTTGTTGAGGCTAACGGTGCTAACGGCGTATTCATGACAACATCAGGTAACGGCGATAAGGGTCTTACTGGTGTTCTTTATTCAATGAACTTCTTACTCCCTGATGCTTCAACTCTCGAAGGCGGTGAGTTCTTCCCGATTACTATTGACTATCAGTCAACTGAAGATGCTAAGGACCTTTTCACTAACAAGACTAACAACGAAGTCGGCAAACTTATGCAGGCTTATGTTTTCACACAGGGTATAATACAGGGCGGTATTCAGATTGAAGCCGGTGTAGAAACTACTACTACAACTTCTACTACAACAACAACAAGCACAACTACATCTACAACCACTACTACAACTACTACAACTACATCTACAACAACCACAACTACAACAACTACAACTGCTACACCTACAACAACATCTACAACAACAACAACTACTACAACTGCTGAACCTACAACAACATCTACAACTACAACAACAACTACTACAACTGCTGAACCTACAACAACTACAACAACTACAAGTGGTACTATAGATAATGCTACAGCTTCCGCTACAGTAACTACTACAACAGGTTCTGTTGCTCCTGCTTCCGGTACACAGTCTTCAACAACACCTGGGGCAAGTGGTACATCCAGAACTACAACCACAAAGACAACTGCTGGTGGTAAGGAATCACCGAAGACAGGTGTTGCTGGCGTAGGCGTAGCTGCTGCTGGTCTTGCTGTTGCAATCGGTACAGCATTCGTTCTCAGAAAGAAGAATGACTAATCCGGTTGATTGAAACTGTTAAATAAAAAATGTCCATACGATAAAAGAAAGGCTCTCCTTCGGGAGAGTCTTTTTTATTCAGATACGCCCCAGCCGTCGATACCGGCACGGCACATAGCCCCGAAAATCCGGTCTTTGAATCCGTGTTCCTGACGTTCCATACCGGCTATGAAGTCTTTGGTTTTCTGCCGGTTTGTATGACCGTCCGCCCGACAGCGTGATTTTACAATTTTTAAATTTCGTGACGCTTTTTTAACATCACGTTCCGGAGCAAGCACCAGCGGACGTATTATATTAATGTCTCTGTTTTCAAGGTAAGTGGACGGCGAAAAACAACCTATTCTTCCCTCAGTGAACAGATTCATTATAAAAGTTTCTACAACGTCGTCATAATTGTGACCGAGTGCAATTTTGTTACAGCCGAGTTCCTCAGCCGAATTATATAAAGCACCTCTCCGCATTCTCGCACACAGACTGCACGGGTTATTTTCTTTCCGGACATCAAAGACAATTTCACCGATTTGTGTCGGAATGACGTGGTATTCAATGCCGAGTTCCGAACACATTTCCGATACCGGTGAATAGTTACCGGCGATACCGTCAAAATATGGGTCAATTGTCACGGCGATTACCTGATAATCAATACCGATAAAATTTCTGAGTAAAACAAGACCTTTCAGCATAACAAGACTGTCTTTTCCGCCGGAAACAGCTACACATATTTTGTCGCCGTCGCTTATGAGACAGTAATTCTGAACAGCTTTCCGCATATAACCTAAAATTTTCTGCATAATGCCTCCCGTATGTGAATTTTTTGTATTCCGTGTGTTAATTATAACATATTTTAAAGAAATTTACAATTATATCTTGCAAAAAACGTGAAAATATAATATAATAAGAAGTGTAAAAAATTTTTTCAGGAGGTATTTTGTGATGAGCAAAATTCTTGTAACAGGTGGTACTGGTTTTATCGGCAGTCATACCTGTGTGGAACTTCTTTCCAACGGCTATGAGATTGTAATTGTGGACAACCTCAGCAACTCCAAAGAAGCTGTCGTTGACAGAATCGAAAAAATAACCGGAAAAAAAGTCACATTCTATAATGTCGACGTATGCGACTATGATGCACTTTCCGGAGTTTTCAGGGAAAACGATATAGAAGCGGTTGTACATTTTGCCGGTCTGAAAGCTGTCGGCGAATCCGTCCGCAAACCGCTTGAATACTACACTAACAACATTTATGGTACTTTAATTCTTCTCAGAGTTATGCGTGAAAATACTTGTAAGAAGATTGTTTTTTCTTCGTCGGCGACTGTTTACGGCATGAACAACATAGCACCGTATACAGAAGATATGTCAACATCTGCCACTAATCCTTATGGATATACAAAAGTAATGATTGAACAGATTTTACAGGATATATGCGTTGCCGACAGCGATTTCAGTGCGGTTGCGTTGCGTTATTTCAATCCGATTGGTGCACACAAAAGCGGACTTCTTGGCGAAGACCCTAACGGCATACCAAATAATCTCGTACCTTATATTGCACAGGTTGCTTCCGGCAAACTCGAACAGTTAAGCGTTTTCGGCGACGATTACGACACCCCTGACGGTACGGGCGTAAGGGATTATATACACGTCATGGATTTGGCGGAAGGTCATGTATGTGCTATCGACTACGCCATGAAAAACAAGGGTTTTGAACCGGTTAATCTCGGTACTGGTAAAGGGTCAAGCGTACTGGAAGTTGTTTCGGCATATGAAAAGGCTTGCGGAAAACCTATCCCGAAAAAAATCACAGAAAGACGTGCCGGAGATATTGCAACCTGTTATGCCGACGCCACAAAAGCTAAGAAAGTTTTCGGCTGGGAAGCTAAATCCGATATTTTACAGATGTGCGTTGACAGCTGGAACTTCACAAAGCTGAATCCGGACGGCATTCAGTAAAGACAGATAGAAAAAGAAAGGGCTGATAACAATGTCACCGGAAATAAGAAATATTCTTATTATGTTCGGTGCCGTTGCCGTGTCTTTGATTTTCGTAATAGTTACTTTCGGAGGCAGACACCCTCTTGAACGGTTTATATGGCTTTTTTTCGAGGAAGTACCCGACGAAGTACCCGAAAAACAACCGGAATCTTCTGTTGAAATGGCAACGCTTATAAGCAAGAGTGATGACCGCCTCCGGATAATCGAAAGCAACGGCAATGTTAAATTTATTGATGAATACTATGAACTCACTTTCATGACCCGTAAGGGAAAAACTTTAAAGATAGAATGTTCCCTTAATGCTTACGAAAAAATACCGTTCGATGAACAGGGGTCGCTTACATACAGAAAAAATAAACTGGTGAGATTCAAGTATCTTGAGGACATTATTTACGACTAAAGGAGGATATATGGTTAATTTCGGTAATGACTGGGACGAACTTCTTAAAAATGAGTTTGAAGAGGAATATTATATAAGTCTCCGTCAGAAACTTGCAGACGAATACAGAACACAACGGATTTTTCCGGATATGTACGATATTTACAACGCTATGAAACTTACGTCTTATAATGACGTAAAATGCGTTATTTTAGGGCAAGACCCATATCACGGCGAGGGGCAGGCACACGGACTTAGTTTTTCAGTGAAAAAAGGTATAACACCACCGCCGTCCCTTGTGAATATTTTCAAGGAAATAAAAGATGATGTAAATATTGACAATCTCGGAAAACACGGTGACCTCACTCAATGGGCTGAACATGGTGTACTGTTGCTTAATACCGTGCTTACAGTCCGTGCGAACAAGGCGAGAAGTCACCACGGCATAGGCTGGGAAAAATTCACAACCAATGTTATAAAGCTTCTTAACGAACGTGAAAAACCTATGGTTTTCATGTTGTGGGGCAATGATGCCAAATCAAAGGAACAGTTTATAACAAATCCGGCACATCTTGTACTTAAGTCGGCACACCCGAGTCCGCTTTCAGCACGTAACGGATTTTTTGGTTGCAGACATTTTTCAAAGGCTAACGAATTTTTACGTGCTGTCGGTCAGGGTGAAATCGACTGGAGCATAGATTGAGAGGCACAATATGAAGATAAAAGATTTATTTGAACAGAAAACAGTTTTTTCTTTTGAAGTTTTTCCGCCGAAAAAAACAAGTTCCGTCGACGTTATTTATAAAACACTCGACGAACTTAAAGACCTGAACCCCGATTTTATAAGCGTTACTTTCGGAGCAGGTGGGAGCAGTAATAATCAGTTTGCGTGCGATGTTGCTTCAAAAATAAAGGAAAACGGCATAACACCTATGATACATCTCCCGAGTATAAACTATACGAAAGAAGAAATTTCCGCCACACTGGAAGAAATAAAAAGAAGAGGTATTGAAAATATTCTTGCGTTACGTGGTGACAAAAACCCCGATATCGAACCGAAAAACGATTTTCCGCACGCCAGTGACCTCATAACTTACATAAAGGCACACGGTGATTTTGATATAGCCGGTGCGTGCTATCCTGAGTGCCACCCCGATGCTGATACTATAATTGACGATATAATGAATCTGAAAAAGAAAGTTGATGCCGGTGCGACACATCTTATAAGCCAGTTGTTTTTCGATAACAATTTCTTTTATGAATTCCGTGAAAAAACAAAACTTGCCGGAATAGATGTCCCGATTGAAGCAGGAATAATGCCTGTTGTGAATAAGAATCAGATTGAAAGAATGGTCACAACGTGTGGTGCAAGTCTTCCGAGGAAATTTGTAAGAATCATGCAGAAATACGAAAATAATCCTGAAGCCCTCCGTGATGCCGGTATCGCCTATGCGATAAACCAGATTGTTGACTTAATCGCAAGCGGTGTCGACGGAATACATCTCTATACAATGAATAATCCGTATGTGGCACGCAAAATAAGCGAAGCTGTTTCCGGAATAATAAACGCATGATAAAACTTGAAACTATTTCAAAGACGGAATCCGCACGGTATATGGGCGTAAAGGGTGTACCGTCCGGACAGGTGAAAGAAATTCTGGACCGTCTTGAACCTGTTGTGCGTGAACGTGTCCGACCGGCATATGTTTACCGGAAGACTTCTGTAAGATTCACGGCGGACGGCTTGTTTCTTGACGGCATAAACAGGGAACTTTCCGGAAACGATATAAAAAAACATCTTAAGGGGTGTACGTCAGCTGTGGTAATGGCTGTCACGCTGTCGGGTGAAGCTGATAAATTAATCCGGCAGACCGCTGTTACAGATATGGCGGATTCTCTTGCGGTGGATTGCCTGTGCAGTTCAGCAGTGGAGCAGGCGTGCGATATAGCCGAAAAGGAAATTTTTTCCGTCGTGGAAGCTCCGTACAGAACGTGGCGTTTCAGTGCCGGTTACGGAGATTTCCCGCTTGATATTCAGAACGATTTGTTATATTTCCTTAATGCCAACCGGCGTATCGGTCTGACGGTCACAGAAAACAGTTTACTGATACCTTCAAAATCAGTGACTGCAATAATCGGTATATCTGAAAAACCGGTCAGTTATGGGAAAAAAGGCTGTGAATCGTGCAGTATGAAAGGCAACTGTGCATTTTCGGCAATCGGAAAAACGTGTTCGGAGGGAAAGTAATTTGATTGAATTAAAAAAATTAATATCTTTACTGACAGTTTTTTCAATGCCGGTTATGTTCACGGCGTGCGGTGAAAAAAATAAGGATTCGGATATAAAGAAAGAGTATACGGCACTACAGCAGGTTATAGCCGAAAATGCCGGAAAATCAGAACTTCTCAGCGGAGAACTTGAAAATAAAACTATAAAATGGCTGTCACCGTGGGATATAAATTCCGCTGACAACGACGGCAAAAGTACACCGGCATTTCTGGTAGCGTTTGAAGAGCGATACGGCGGTAAGATTGAATGGTATCAGTGTACACACGAAGAACGTTATGAACAGTTGGCAAAGGCGATAAACGGCAATGAGGGTATAGATTTCTTTTATGCCGGAGATTTGGACGCATTCCCGAAAGGTGCGGTGCGTTCAATGTTCGTACCGGCGGACGATTATATAAATTTCGGTTCGCCTTTATGGGACGATGTACGGAAATTAAATGATACTTTCGTATGGGACGGAAAACATTATATAATTTCCACACGCATAGCCGGTGACAACTGCGGTGTTATTTATAACCGGAAAACTATTCGTGAAGCCGGTCTGAATGACCCTGCGGAACTCTATAAAAACGGTGAATGGAACTGGAATACTTTTGAAGATATGCTGAAAAAATTCACTGACCCTGAAAATCAGCGGTACGGTATTGACGGCTGGTGGTTTGAGTTCGGACTTACTGCAACTTCCGGTATAGCACCGGTAAGCATGGAAAACGGAAGACTTGTCAATAATTTGTCAGCACCGGCTATGGAACGTGTACAGAACTGGATATATGAACTTTATCAGAATGACTATATAGCAATCGGGTCAGAGGATTACGGCTGGAATGCCAGACCCTCGAATATCGGAGAGGGAAAGACCTTGTTTTATCCGTGCGGACTGTATCAGTTTTATAAGAAGTCGTCGGAATGGAAAAATACTTTCGGTGAAGATGTTTTTTTCGTACCTATGCCGAAAAACCCCGAATCCGAAGAATATTATATACCTGTCGGCATGGAAGCGTATGCATTTGTGAAAGGCGGTCAGAATCCGGAGGGTGTCGGGAAATTTCTTGAATGCAAGCGTTTTATAATGAATGATGCCGAAAGTCTCTCCATAGCTGACCGGCAGATGAAAGAGGATTACGGCTGGACAGATGAAATGTTTGCCATGAAAGAAAGTATGCAGAAACTGGCAGAAAAAAATCCGGTTATAGATATTTCAAGGGGTGTTTCGGAAGATTGCGGAGAACTTCTTGATAACAGTCTGAGACTTACCGCACGTGGTACACCGTGGAGTGAAACCTATGATTCAATCAATGCGGTTGTGGATAAGTATATAGACGAAGTAAATAAAAACGTCAGTCCGGAATGATATTACTTGCAAAAATGTTTTAAAAGTTATATAATATATAGATATGTTAATCTGAAGGGAGTTATGAACTGTGAATACAATTCTGGTTATGGGTGGGTGTGGTCTTATCGGACAGCACGTCTGCTCAGGACTTCTTAAAAAGGGAAATGTTGTAATTTCAGTTGACGAAAAGGAAAATAATTATAATACCGGAAAACTTAATTATTCATTTGTCGAGTCCGCACCCGACGACGAACAGACTTATGCGGAAATTTTCAGAAAGAATAAAATTGATATTGTGATTCATGCCGGTTGTACGGTTGATAACGATTTCGGACCGATAGTCACTGATAAACAGATTGCTGTTTCTGCAAAATGTGACAGTTTCATATATGAAATGGCTATGAATAACGGCGTGAAGATGTTTATTTTGCTAAGTACAGACCAAGTATACGAATTTACAAAAAGTCGTGAACCCATACGAGAAGAAGATAATCTGAAACCGGTTACAAATTATGCGTTACTTAAAGTCGAGGCTGAAAAGGCATTTATAAGGCAATTGCAGTCGCATAAGAATGTTATAGCCTGTATTATAAGAAATTCGCCGGTATATACGCATAATTTCGTAGATAATCTTACGGCAAAGATTACTGACCCTAAGGACAATGTTAAATTTGTTTCGGGAACGGGTCAGTATGGATTTCAGTTGTGTTGTGTGCATAATCTTGTTGATTTTATTCTGTGTTTTGTAAGAAGTGCTGTAGATACGACGTATTCCGGCACATACAATGTCAGCGACAAGCATATTACTACGGCTACACAGATAATATCGTTCATGCGTGAAAATCATAATCTCGGTACAGTAATATCACGTTCAGTAGGCGGAACACTTTCAAAAATAAAGAATATTTTTTCAAAGAATCCGGAAGAAAAAGAGAACTACCGCTATCTTGATATGCATAAACTTGAACACAACAATATGCTTGACTGTACAAAAGCATCTAAAATAGTAGTGTTCCGGTGGGATTTGAATAATACAAAATAGAGCAGGTACAAAAAAAGTACCTGTTTTTTATTTTATTTGTAAAATTTTTTTGTATATATCTGGTACTATATGTATAATGGAATTATATAAAGGTGGTGAAAAATTATGTCTGATAAAAATCAGAATAACAATGTTAAACAGTATTCATTAGTTAAAGTTATAGTTATTTTTGTTATATTGATATTGCTTGATATTTCGTTTGTTATCGGAGCGTGCATATTTATAAAAAACGGATATAAGGGATTTGGAATAGCATTGCTGATTGTCGATGTTATATTCAAAGTCGTAAGAAGAGCAGAACTATAGGCGGAAATCAGAAAAAAGTGGGATATTAAAAAATTTAATTGTAAATTTTTTTTGAACAGACGTCCGTATGTCCGGAACTATATGTATAATGGAATTATGGAAAGGTGGTGAAAAAATATGGCTGGTAACAATCAGAATAATCAGGTTGAACCCTATTCTTTAGGAAAAGTTATTGTTATTGTTGCGGTACTTACATTACTTGACACTGTAGGTTGTATAGTGCTGGTTGTAGGAGCGTACATATTTACCAAAAAAGGACATGCCGGACTTGGTATGGCACTGGCAGTTACTAACATATTCGCACCGGATGCATTACCGGCGGTTGATGAGATTTTCGGAATTATTGCTGTTGTTGTACCATACATGAAAAGTCGTGAAGATGGCAAGAGTGTAGGCGAAAGTATAAAGGCAAGTGTAGATTCTGCACAGCAGTACGCAAGAAAAAGCGATAATTATATTCAGAAATCCGAAAAGGTTGCAGAAAAAATCGGAGTTCCACGGAATCAGGAAATTAATTACGATTCAGACAGTTACAACGATAATTATTATGACGAAAGTTAGAAAAAAATCGGGGCATTTTGATAATGCCCCGTGTTTCTTTATTCTATTACTGTATAATTGTCGGAAGCGGTTTCTTTGGTAGCGTGTTCGGTGACATTCACGACTTTTACTTTCAATGGTTTTGTACCCATATTTATTTCTATGACGTCGCCTACCTTGACATCATATGAGGCACGTGCTGTTTTTCCGTTTACCACTATTTTTTCAGCGTCACAGGCATCATTTGCGACGGTACGTCTTTTTATAAGGCGTGTGACCTTTAAATATTTATCAAGTCTCATAAAAAACTCCTTGTAATTTTTGAGTAAAGGGAACAGGCATAAAAAAACCTGCTCCCTTTTATTTTGATATTTTACTTGTTTATGGTTCTTTTCAGGTCTCTGCCTGCATGGAAAACAGGGTTTTTACAAGGCGGACACACCATTTTTTCCTTAGTTTTAGGATTGATACAGGTTTTTTCGCCACGTTCACGTACTTCAAAAGTACCGAAACCGGTTACAGAAACTTTTTCGCCCTTTTCAAGAGTTTCCTGAATAACTGCCAGTGTAGCATTTATTACAGCATCAGCATCTTTTTTTGTACAGTTCATGCTTTCAGCGAGAGAAGCAATAAGTTCAGATTTAGTCATAATAATTCCTCCGTATATGATTTATTTGTTGTTTATGATATTTTTTGCCTTACTCCAGTAAGTATCGAGTTCTTCTATTGACATGGTTTTCATATCCCTGTTTTCTTCGCAGATGAGCTTTTCTGTTACGGAAAAACGTTTTATAAATTTTTCGGTAGCGTTTGTAAGAGCCTGTTCAGCATCTATGCCGAGGTGTCTGGAAGCGTTCACACATGAAAATAAAAGGTCACCGATTTCTTCTTCAATGTTTGCGGTATCGCCGGAAGCTATAGCCTCATCGAGTTCTGATTTTTCGGCGGTTATACATGATACAGCCTCTTCAACGTTATTGAAATCCATACCGGCACGCATAGCACGTTTACCGACTTTCTGCGCCCTCATAAGAGCAGGTAGCGATTTTGCGACACTTTCAAGAGTTTCGGTATAAGTTTCCTGACCTTTGGTCTGCATTTTGATAGCGTCCCAGTTTTTAAGGACGTCGCCGGTTGAATTTACGGTTACTTCTCCGAAGACGTGCGGATGACGTACTATAAGTTTTTTACAGATACCGTCGCATATGTCGTCGAAATTGAATGAATTTTTTTCCTGTTCTATGCGACTGTGAAAGACTACCTGTAAAAGAACATCGCCGAGTTCTTCACGGAGCAGGTCAGAATCTTCAAGGTCAATAGCCTCTATTACCTCGTAAGTTTCTTCAATGAAATCGTTTTTTATTGATTTGTGGGTCTGTTCCATATCCCACGGACAGCCACCCTCACCACGCAACAGACGTACAATTTCAATCAGGTCATTGATATTGTATTTTTCTTTCTGCTGATATTCCACCATATAAAGACCTCCTTGATTTTTCATAAATACGGACGGAATAATTTTTTCCGCCCGTAAATTTATTATGTTCTGTCAACGAATCCGACTTTTCTGTATACCTTTGATACTATTCTTTGCGAGTAGCGGAGGGCTTTTTCTGCACCCTCAGTATAGCATTTTTTCAGGTAAGCCTTATCGGCAGAAAGTCTTGCAAATTCTGTTCTTACGGGTTCGAGATGGTCAGCTACAGCCTCACCGACGGCAAGTTTGAAATCGCCGTAACCTTTACCGGAAAATTCAGATTCTATTTCCGCAAAGTTTTTACCGGTAACGCTTGAATAGATAGTCATAAGATTGTTTATGCCGTCTTTACCGTCACGATAACAAACTTCGGCTTCACTGTCAGTAACAGCACGCTTGAATTTTCTTATAATTGTGTCCTTGTCGTCGAGAATGAGAATAACTGCATTCAGGTTATCGTCCGATTTGGACATCTTTTTTGTAGGGTCTTGCAGTGACATTACTTTTGCACCTATTTCCGATATATACGGTTCAGGGAGTTTGAAGAAGTCGCCGTATCTCTGATTGAAACGCTGTGCGATATTTCTTGCAAGTTCGAGATGTTGTTTCTGGTCAACGCCTACGGGTACGAGGTCTGCATTATATGCAAGAATATCCGCTGCCATAAGTACCGGATATGTGAAAAGACCGGCATTTACATCATCGGCGTGTTTCTGACTTTTATCT
>JAAVHK010000008.1 GCA_014799765.1 Ruminococcus sp. | reverse complement strand
TCTTGACGACAGCATTTCAGAAAAAGATATGTCAATAATACAGCAGGAAGCAAATTCTGTCCGTGAAAAGTTTTTGACAGACTGGGAAAATTTAGATACGATTTCACAGTTTCAAAGATTATATGACAGAGCAGATACTGAAACCATGCTGAATATCGGCAAGGAAAATCTTTCTACAGAAGAAAAAATTGCAAAGTATATGCCGTTTGTATTTTTCGGTGAGGGTGAACGTCCAAAGCCGGAAATTGCAGAACGTGATGATTTTTCGGACATAAATACGGAAAAGATTGATATTTCTGCTGATTCTGAGTTTATACAGCAAGTTGTCAATGATGTTGAAACATTGCAAAATGTATCGTCTTCTGATGACGAAACTACAGAAAAACAGTCCGATAAAATTTCCCGTCCGCAATTAAAATCTGAAAAACTATACAAGCAATTTTCTGAAATGTTTCCCGATATTGTCTCAGGAGAGCATACCCATGAACGCTATGGAAATGTCGGCGACGCACTTGAACCGCTTTCTGTAGAACATCTTGGCGGAAATACATATTCTTTCATGACTTATTTTATTCAGAATGGTGACCTTATGCGTGACCCTAATTTTGAATTTGAACTTGACCATAAAAATAAAACGCTGAATATTACGCAATATCAACAGGACGGCTCTGTTTTCGGTACGATTTATCAACGTGTTTATGACGAAAATAATACTCCCGATTTGAAATTGTTGTCTGCACTGGAAAAGAATTTCATGCAGAATCTGAGAAATGCACAGAATATGGAACGTCCGCTTATTTCGTATACTGATAAAAACGGCAAAGAAGTTAATTCAGATAATGAACCGGAAACTCCTGAAACTACTGAACCGGAAAAAACTGAAATTAACGATAATAACCCTGAATTACGTGCTGTTCTCAACGAATTTTCTGAAAAATACGGTCTTGGCGAGCTGAACGTTGACCCTGACAGATTCAACTGGAAACTCACTGAAAAGTTTGCTGACGGCACAGATTTTCCGCTTGGTGAAATAACTGCTCCGGTTTATGGTAAGCCGTTCACTCCGGACGAACTTAAAACTGCTCTTGAAGAATTTGAAAAAGAAGTTACAGCAAGAAATCAGAGTATTTCAGACATCTACGGACGAAAAACAACAGCAACAGTTCATGGTGGTGTTTCGGAACTTCCGGAAGTACAGAAAAATCTTCCGGAAATCACATACGCAAGCCGACCGTCTGAAAAAATAAATAACAATATATCGGCAATCCGTGAAATGTTGCGTCTTGAAAATGCTGAATTAAACGGCGAAAATCCGTATGATTCAAGAAGTAATCAGCCTTACAGTAAACAGTCATCTGAATACCGTTTAAGACAGTATAGCGGTTGGGGCGGTCTTTCACAGGTATTTGACGAAAGATTCAAGCAGTATGATTATCATCGTCAAGAACTGCACTCACTGCTTACTCCGGAAGAATATTCGCAAGCAAAGGCAAGCTCTTTAAATTCCCACTACACGCCGCAAATCATTATTGACGCAATGTACAAGGCAGTGCAAAATATGGATTTGCCACGTGATGCAAAAATACTTGAACCGGCTTGTGGAACAGGAAACTTTATCAGTCGACTTCCTCACAGTTTCGGAAATGCAGAAGTTACGGGCGTTGAACTTGACAGCGTTACGGCAAGAATCGCACATCAGATTAACCGTGAAAATGACAATGTCAAGATAATCAACAGCGGATTTGAAAATTCCGGTCTTGAAAATGACAGTTTTGATTTAGCAGTAGGAAATGTACCGTTCGGTGACTACAATATGAATGACCCCGATTACGTTCAGGACTGGCGAATACACGATGCATTTTTCAGAAAAGCACTTGATAAAGTAGTTGCCGGTGGTGTAGTGGCATTTGTGACATCAATCGGAACTATGGACAAATCCAATCCGAAAATACGTGAATATCTGGCAATGCAAGCTGAATTAATCGGAGCGGTCAGACTGCCTAACACGGCTTTTTCAGATGCCGGAACTGGTGTGTCATCAGATATTATTTTCCTGAAAAAACGTGAAAATCCGTTACAACCACACGAACCAAAACCTGACTGGTGCTATACAATACCGGATAAGAACGGTTTAAAAATCAATTCATATTTCGTGCAAAATCCGCAAATGATACTTGGTGAAATGAAAAAAACAACGTTTCAGAACAGGCTGACGTGTGAACCAATCGAGGGTGCTAATCTTGCAAATCAGTTGAATGAGGCTATTAAAAATCTGAACGCTAAAATTACGGTGGCAAGGCGTGAAAAAACAATAAACGAACAGCGTGGAAAAGTCGAACCTTGGGGAAAAAATTTCACTTTTCAGTTGAAAGACGACAAAGTTTATTATCGCAAAGGCGGTCAGATGGACGAAGTAAAATGTACAAAATCTGAAAAAGAAATGATAAAAAAACTTTGTGAAATACGTGATATTACCCGAAAACTTATTGATTTGCAGAAAACGTCCGTACCTGATTCAGAGCTGTTGCCGATACGTGAAGAACTTGGCAGACTTTATGATGAATACAAGTCTGAACACGGTGAACTTAACTCAAAGTCGGTAAAAAAACTGTTCGGAAGTGATTCTGATTTTCCTATTTTGCAGTCCCTCGAACATTATAACAAGGAAAAAGATACGACGGAAAAAGCTGATATTTTCTTCCGACGTACAGTAAACCCGATAGTCGAAATCAAGTCGGTTGAAAGTTTGGAGGAAGCGTTACAGGTTTCGCTTGACCACAAGGGAAAACCGGATATTCCGTATATGGCAATTCTGCTTGACCAACCGCCCGAAAAAGTTTGTAAGGAACTTCTTGAAAAAGAACAGATTTTCATTGACCCTGAAAAAGAATTACCTGATAAACCATTTTCCGGAGTTGTTGAACGTAGTGAATATCTTTCCGGAAACGTCCGCATGAAGTTGACAATTGCCGAAGAATATGCAAAAACCAATCCTGAATACAATCAGAACGTCAACGCCCTGAAAACCGTCATTCCGGAGGACATAAAGGCAGATGAAATTTCCGTGCAACTGGGTTGTCCTTGGATTGACCCTGAAGATTATACGGCATTTCTTGAACATTTAAGCGGTCGTGCAAGCTATAATTCACGTCGCTGTGATGTCAGCTACTCCCCTGTAACCGGCGAATTCAGCGTACTCAATGCCGGAAGTAAACAAAGTCTTAACCTGAACGAAACCACAAATTACGGCACGGCTGATTTGAATATGTATCAGCTTGCGGAAAAGATTCTGAATCAGCGAAGAATTGTTGTACAGCGTGAAAAGGTAAATCCGAAAGACCCGTCGAAAACTATTACAAGAACTGACTCTAAAGCTACCAGAATCGCACAGGACAAAGCAAAACTTATCCGTGAAGAATTTAAGAAGTGGATTTTTGACGACGAAAAACGCAAAACCAAATATGAACGTCGATACAACGATATTTTCAACAGCATTGTCGGACGTGAATATGACGGTTCACGCCTCACATTTGCCGGAATGACAAATGATTTTACACTACGTCCACATCAGAAAAACTGTGTCGCAAGGGCTATTTATGGCGGAAATACACTCGCTGCCCACGTAGTCGGTGCAGGAAAATCAGCAGTAATTTTCACATCCGTAATGAAGAAAAAAGAACTCGGTCTGATAAATAAGGCGTGTGTGGTTGTTCCGAAAGCGTTGACGGAGCAGACCGCTAACGAATGGCGTAAAGTTTATCCCGATGCAAAAATTCTGACTGTCACGAATGACGACTTATCAAATGAAACAAAAAGAAATCTGTTTACTGCAAAAGTCGCAACAGGTTCATATGACGCAGTTATTCTTTCTCAGGAACAGTTTGAAAAAATTCCTATGTCAAAGGCTTACCGTATCGAATTTATTCAGAAAGAAATCGACAGTCTGGAAGATATGTTAAGTGCGAAAAAACTTCAGAATAACGGAAAAAAAGACTATTCAGTAAAGGCAATTGAAAAGTCTAAGAAGCAGTTACAGGCTAAACTTGAAAAACTTCTTAATCCTAAAAGTGCGTCAAGAGCTAAAGACGATTTGCTTGAATTTGAACAGCTCGGATTTGACTATCTTGTATGTGATGAAGCACACGCTTACAAAAACGGTTTTGTGACAACCAAAATGACAAACGTTTCGGGAGTTACAACAAGACCGTCCGGCAGAGCTGAGGATATGCAGATGAAAACTGACTATTTCAATGAACAGTTCGGACAGGGACATATATTATTCGCCACGGGAACTCCCGTATCAAATACTATGACAGAACTTTATGTTATGACAAGATATTTAAGACCGGACTTACTGAAACAGGCAGGAGTTGAACGTTTTGACGACTGGGCAGCGACTTTCGGAAACGTCTTAACAAAAAATCAGCAGACAGCAGACGGTACACTGAAAATGAAAACAAGTTTTGCAAGTTTCGCAAATCTGCCGGAACTTATGGCAATGTACAAGGAGTTTGCAGACGTTCAGAGTGCTGACAAACTCAATCTTCCACGTCCCGAACTCAAGACCGGAAAACCACAGATAATCAGTGTTCCGGCAACTCCGGAGCAAAAGGCATATGTTCATGAACTTGCAGAAAGAGCGAAACAAATTGAAAATGGTACTGTAGAACCACAGGAAGATAATCACCTGAAAATTACCGGTGAAGCACGTCTGATAGGTCTTGGCAACAATGCCGTAAAGGCTCTTTACCAAAAACGTGGCGAAGAATTACCGTATGACTTCATTGACGACAAAAACAGCAAAGTCGATAAATGCGTTGAAAAAGTTGCTGAGATATATAATCAGACTCAGGAAACAAAAGGTGTACAGATTATTTTTTCAGATATTGCGGTCAATTCAGACAACGGAAATTTTTCAGTTTACGACTATCTNAAAACNGAACTNATNGCAAAAGGCATTCCTGAAAATGAAATAATATTTGCACCNAAGTCTGATTCAAAAGAACGTGAAAATATTTTCCGTGACATAAATAATTCAAAATATCGTGTGGTAATCGCCAGTACCGGAACACTCGGAACTGGTGCGAATATTCAGCAGAATTTGTGTGCATTACATCATATTGATGTGCCGTGGAAACCGTCGGANTTTGANCANCGTGAGGGCAGAATTTTACGTCAGGGNAATAAAAACAAGGAAGTTGAGATATTCAANTATGTNACTGAGGGAACGCTTGACAGCTATCTTTATCAGACGGTCACCAACAAAGCACGTTTCATCGCACAACTTCTTGANGATAAAGCTCCGGCAAGAGTTTCTGAGGACTGTGACGAAAAGGTTCTTACATACGGCGAAATTCAAGCGGCAGCGGAAGGAAATCCTGACTTTAAACGTCGCATTGAAGTATCAAATGAAATTGCCGAACTGACAATGCTGAAAAATGACTATGTTCATGAAACGGCTGTTACAAAGGAAAAAATCGAACTTATTCCGAAACAGATTGAAACACGAAAAGAATTACTGTCGCACGTTCAGAACGACAAAAGAGCATCTGAAAAAATCCGTGAACTTGCACTTTCCGGAGCTACAAAAAATTCGGAATATGTTGTGATGAAGCGTGAAAAAGTCAATGCACATCTTCTGAAAATGGCACAGGAAAAACTTGCAAATCCTGAAAAAGAAATACCGTCCGTCAACATAAATAATTTTGAAGTTTCGGTTACTTTCGACAAAATGAATAATGAGGTTTGTTTTCAGGTAAAGGGCGAAAGTACATATTTTTGCGTTGCCGGAACTACCGAAAATCAGGACAATTATCAGCGTATCCGTAATCTTTTTGAAAAAGGTATTCCGAAAAAAGAACAGGAAATTATAAAAGAAATTTCCGCTCTTGAGGAAAATCTCGAACAGGCAAAAGAACGTGTCAACAAACCGTTTGCACATGAATCAGAACTTGCAGAAAAGATTGAAGAATTTCAGAAACTTGAAGAAAAACTTTCCGGACTTTCGGTTCAGGAAGATGTTGTACTTGACCCCGAAGAAGAACCAATTGTCGAAACAGCAGAAGAAAAATCATCCCGTGAAAAGATTTATAACGTTGATGACGACGACTATCAGCCGACAGAAAATGATGACAATTCAAGACCTATGAGACGTTAAATTTTAATATCAGAAATGCCCTTGCTATACGAAAGTGAGGGCATTTTTTTGAAAAAATAAAGGAGTAGAATTATGCAGAAAGAAGATTTTAATCAGCTTGTACAGTCCGCACGTGAAGCAGATTTGCTTTCTTATTTTCAGAAAAGCGGATACCATATTGTCCGTCACGGAGACAATTATTACGTGAAAGAAATCCGTGGATTGTGCATAAGACCGGACAAAAATCAGTGGTACAACCATTACACGAATACCGGCAGAACCAACAATTCAGTCGACTGTCTGACACTGATTCTCGGAAGAAGTTTCAATCAGGCGGTCTTTGAACTTACCGGAAAAGATGTCTCACTTATGAGGTCGTCAGACTATCCGAAAAGTCAAGCTCCTCAGTACACAACACCTCCAAAACCGTTACCTAATCCGACAGAAAACAAAGTTTTGAAAATGCCTGAACAAGCTCCGAATATGCGTCAGATGATGGCATATTTTTGTCAGACAAGAAAAATTCCGGCACATATTGTAGAGGAACTCGTTCACGCAAAACTGCTTTATCAGTCGCAGAATACTTTCAACACGATTATCAATGGAGTGCCGAAAACTTTCCAAAATGCCAACGCTGTTTTCGTACAAAAAAAAAAAAAAGGTGAAACAATCGGCGGAGAAATTCAGGGCTGCAATTCGTTCAAAAGGTTCAAAGGAATTGTTTCCGGAACAGGTGAAAGTGCATTTATGTTTTCGCCGTTTCCTGCAAAAGACGGCAAGCCGAAACGTGCATATATTTTTGAAAGTGCAATTGATTTGATGAGCTTTTACACGTTCTGTGACA
>JAAVHK010000007.1 GCA_014799765.1 Ruminococcus sp. | reverse complement strand
CAACAAAACATACTACATTAAAACATTCAATCACTTTAAGGGTAAGAAAATTAAAATCTGGTTCGGAAACTACCCCGGACATAATGAAGTTACTTATTCAGAAATTCTTTTCTATGAATACAACCCAGTATATGATGAGATAATGGCTCTCTATGAAGATGACCTCCATACAGTTCTTAAAGATAATGTTACTCAGGAAATGATTGACGAACTCCGTACAAAAATCAATACTCCCGACCCAAGAAACGATGAATATAATCCTGAAAGAGCTATGCTCGAAAACGAACTCAACACAGCAGAAAAAATACTTAAGTCAGAAAAATTGGCACCTCCGGTTGTTGTTCACAACGGTATTACTACTCATGACCCAATTGAAGCAGGCACAAGCCGTAATTACGGCGGTCTTAATGCATGGCAACCTCTCGGCGTTACTGCTGGTTCAAATACAAAAATTACAGTTTATGTCGGCGGTAAAAACTCAGATGGCAACATTATGAAAACCGGCGAAGGCACAAATATTAAACTCATTGCAACACAGTACAATTCAGAATCAGGCGGACTTACACTTCTCAATGAACAATCACTTAAAATAGGGGATAATACATTCACAATTCCTACTCCTCAGCTTGCAAGTGCAGAGGGTGGCGGTGCACTCTATGTACAATATCAAAACACTACTGAATCAAACGAGCGGTATTCTGTACGTGTTGAAGGTGGTACTAACGTTCCGTTCCTTGACATCTATCAGATGAATGACCATGACGAAAAAGTAGCAAAAGCTGTTGAATATATTGAAGCACTTGATGCTTACGTTGCAAAGATGCCTGAACTGCACAATGAAATTCATAAAGGTGCAAAGGATGCGAACTCGCAGAAAAATTCTTATCTTGATATGGATTACAATGCAGAACTCTGTATCTTAGGTGCCACGGATATTCTTGATGATACAATGATGTATTCACTTCCTGCAACTCAGATACTCGCAGGCTTAGGCAATGGCTCACCTACAGACCGTGCTGAAAAACTCATAAATTCAATGGACGCTATGGAAAAAATGGTTAAGTTCTTCTATCAGCACAAGGGCATGAGTGACGACGCTACAGCCGTTGTTGACAAGATACCTAATAAGCATCTGAATATCCGCTATCAGAGAATGTTCCAGGGTGCGTTCATGTACGCTGCCGGAAATCATATCGGTATCCAGTATGGTTCAGTACCGGATATGGTAAGATGCGAAGGCGTTCAGGCTGACGAAAACGGCAAATACCAGAGCGGTAGCTACTTCGGATGGGGTATCGCACACGAAATCGGTCACTGTCTAAATGACTCAAGCTATGCTGTACCTGAAATCACAAATAACTACTTCTCAATGCTTGCACAGGCTCAGGATAAGAACGAAGGTTCAAGACTGAACTACACGAACATTTACAAAAAAGTTACTTCAAATACAAGCGGTCAGGCTGACCAGGGTACACAGCTTGGTATGTACTGGCAGTTACACCTTGCTTTCGATAACGACTACAACTTCAAGACTTACGACACACACACTGACATCATCAAGAATCTCTTCTATGCAAAAATGGACCAGTATTCAAGAAATCCTTCAAAAGCTAATAATGTTAAAAAGGAAACAGATTTAAAACTTAATCTTGAACTCAATGGCGGTACTGACCAGAATCTTATGAGATTAGCTTGTGCAGCATCAGGAAAAAATGTTCTTGAATTCTTCAGACGCTGGGGTAAAACTCCGGACCTGACAACAGAATTATATGCTTCACAGTTTCCGGATGAAACAAGAGCTATTCAGTATGCTAACGAAAACTCACGTATTATCGCTAAGAACGGTTCAGCAAAAAGCTTCTTAAAAGAAGACAAAAAAACAGATACTATCATAAACAGCGTTGATATCGAAACAGGCAGAGGCAATGAGGCTAACAGAGTTACTCTTACAATCAATACAAACAGTGCATACAGTGATGCTGATATCCTCGGCTATGAAATCAGACGTTGTACTATATCCGGCGGTGACGTTAAAGAAACTCCGGTAACATTCTTACAGGGCAAGAAAACTTATGTTGATACCGTTACAGCTTTCAATAACCGTACTGTATTTTACAAGGTTGTTGCAGTTGACCAGTATCTTAATTACTCAAATACAGCTGAGACAATGAGAACCAAGATTCAACACGACGGAAGTCTTGCAAAGACAAACTGGACTATCACTTCTGACTATTACGAAGAAACTTCTGAAAATAGCACTGAATCAAAACCAAGTGCATACTTCAATTCCAAAATCACTACAAATAATCCTACCGCAGAAAGCATGAACTGTCATCCTGTAAAAGATGACTCCATTATAAAAGCATTCGACGACAACATAAACACATATTTTGAATCAACCGTTAAGGGTGAACCAAATATCTATGTAAACTTCAATGAACCACAGGTTATATGCGGTATCAAGATTGCAACACCTGAACAATTCAAAGATTCAGCTGTTAAGAAATGTGCTGTATACGTAAAAGACGAATATGGTAACTGGCAGAATGTATTACAAGATGAAACAGGCGAAGTTAACCAAGAAAAAGGTGCTACATTTAACAAAGACGGCATTATTTACTTCTCAAAACCTGACAGCAAGTATATAGCTTCTTATGAAACTTCTGAAATAAAAATACAGATTTTAGATAAGAACGACGAAACAATTTATATCTCAGAATTTGATGTACTTGGCGTAACAGGTGACAACGTTTACTTCAGCAAATCAACAGAATCCGAAGATGGAAAGGATGCTACTTTATTCGGACAGCTCAATAACGATTACGTACTCGATTCGGAAAATAACATCTTTATTCCGAAAGATTCTTACGTGTTCATAGGTAACTACAAGGGCAATCCGGCTTACAATGCAGTTATCCTCTACAATGAGAAAGGAAGAGTTGTCGGTCAGCCACCTGAACAAGATTTTACAAGTTTCACTGAAGAAGAAATCAGAGCTGCTCTTGAAGAAGCCGATAAAACAAAGGTTCAGGTACATCAGGTTCTCATGGCAGAAATTCCGGACGGTTCAATTATAACAGATGTTTCTGAAGGTACATTCATTTACTGGATAACTCCTGAAGAAGCTGAAAAAATGGAATGGCCTGAAGAAGTCCGTGTAGAACTCTACAGAGTAAACAACGCTCTCACAAGTGAAGGTCAGCGTATCGTAAGTGACTCACTCCTTGAAAAAGTTCCTGCCAAGGATAAGATGCCACGCATAACACTCAGTGACGATAATCAGAATCCTGGTTCAATAGCCGGCAGTTCTGACAATAAAACTACTACAACTAATAAGGAAGATTCAGCAACAACAACTACTACAACAGAAAAAGAAGCCAATAAGGACACAACAACCACTACTACTGAAAAAGAATCCTCCGACGCAACAACTACATCTACAACAACATCAACTCCGGAAGAATCCTCTAAGGCTGACACTGAATAATTAAAAGATATATCCCACTGGTATGAAAATACCGGTGGGATTTTCTTATATATTTACCTTCTTCGTAAATATCCGGAAATTTACGGTTTTTATACCTGATTTTTTATGGAAAATCTCTTTTTTTCAGAGTGCAAAAATCACTGAAATAATGATAGAATATAATCAGAAAATGGAACCGACAAAAACAAATTAAAAACTGGTTCCGAACATCACTAAACAATAATAAATACCGAAATTCACGGAGAGGAGAATTCTTATGTTAAAAAAGATAATCGCAGGTTTAGCAGCAATAATAATGGTTGGTACAATAAATCCAAAAATACATTCTACAGCAAATACATTAATTCCTAATAATATAATAATAGATGAAGATATAGATAATAATTATCCAGAAAGCACAGCTTCAGAGTATAGAAGTCATGTAACATTGAATGATACAACCGGTGCAATAGTTCTTATATCTCCGGGAGCAAAAGCAAAATTAGTTACTACAATACGTATCAGAATCAAAGCAGATCAAGATGTTAATTTCAGATTCAACGATAAACTTGATCCAAAAACTACAATGCCTTACTTTGATAAAGAAAATAAACAGGATTTAAACATATATCTCTATCAGGAAAAAAATCTTTTTGACGAAAATAATTCAGCAATAATCGGTTACATAGATAAAGAAGATATTGAACACATCACAGAAATCAGTGAAGTTGAATACGTTGTATCCGGTAATTCCTATACTATTGATAACGAATACAAAAAATACGTACCTGAAGAGCAAAAAGCAGAAACTAAAGAAATTGAAAACTCTCTTCCGGAAAAACTCGTTGAAGGTCAAGTATTTCAGGACCTCAGCTTCAGCATAATAAACGGCGTTATCGAAGAACCCGTTACTACTACAACCAGAAGAAGAAGAACTACTACTACTACTACTACAGCTTCCGATACAACAACTACTACAACAGCTGACGGTGAAGAAGTTACAACTTCTACTACTGATACAGAAGAAGAAACAACAACTACTACAGTTCCTGAAGAAGAAGTTACTACAACTACTTCAGTTTCCGAAGACGAAGAAGAAGTTACTACAACTACTACGGCTTCCGAAGACGAAGAAGAAGTTACTACAACAACTATAGCTTCCGAAGACGAAGAAGAAGTTACTACAACTACTACAGCTTCCGAAGACGAAGAAGAAATTACTACAATAACAACAACTACTGCAACTTCCGAAGAAATTGAAGAAACAGAAGAATCCACTACAGAAACTACAATTACAACTTCGACAACAGAAGCTACAACAGAAGAATCCACAACAACAACTACTACTACTACTACTTCCGATGAAACACCTACAACTTCTGAAGAAACAACTACAACTTCCACAACAGAAGCTACTAAAACTTCTACAACAACAACTGAAGTTCCTGTAACAACAACATCTACAACTTCTGCTAAAGCTACTACAACTACAACAACTGAAGCTCCAGCAACTACTACTACAACTTCAGATATAACAAAAGCTACTACAGCTATTTCTGAAGAAACAACTACAACTTCCATAACAGAAGCTACNACAACTTCCGAAGAAACAACTATAACTTCNACAACAGAAGCTACTAAAACTTCTACAACAACAACTGAAACTCCTGTAACAACAACATCTACAACTTCTGCTAAAGCTACTNCAACTACAANAACTGAAGCTCCNGNAACTACTACTACAACTTCAGATATAACAAAAGCTACTACAGCCATTTCTGAAGAAACAACTACAACTTCCACAACAGAAGCTACAACAGAANCCACANCNACAACTACAACTACAGCTACTACAGAAGCTACAACAACTTCCGAAGAAACAACTACAACTTCTACAACAGCTACTTCTTCTGAAACAACAACTTCCACAACAACAACTGTTGAAGTTAAAGCTGTTATAACAACTACTTCCGAAACAGAAGAATCCACAACTACAACAACTACAGAAGCTCCTGAAACAACAACTACTACTGAAGAAACAACTACAACTTCTGAAGAAACAACAACCACAACAACTACTACAGAAACTCATGCAACAACTACTACCACAACTACAGCAGTTCAGCATATTGCTTCCGACGAAGAACTCATTGAATGGTCCATAAACGACTACAACANCAAACACGAAGATTCAAAAGCTGACAACGCTGAAATCACAACTACTACCGACGGTAACTACCAGATAACAATCACTGATGAAGATGACAACGTTCTTGATGTATATGAAATCAATCCGGCAGATGGAATCGGTACAGACAATGCAAATCAGGAAGTTAATCTCCCACAGACCGGCAACAACTCACTCACAAATATGCTCACAGCACTCGGTGCAGTTATAATGACTGGTTTAGGATTCGTAGCAGTTAAATTCTCCGGAATCCGTCGTAAAAATAAATAATAAATAAATCAAAAAGCCGTATCTGGAAAAGATACGGCTTTTTTGTCCTNTATACANCCTGATTCAAATAGTGACAAAATATATTGAAGTNTCAATTAATATANCGGTAATCAGATATTTCATAACTTTTATAAAAGAAATACTTGACTTTTTTATTGAAAAGTATTATACTTTATTTAAATAACACGAAAGAAGTTTGTTTGCTATGTTTGACAAAAAAGTTAAATGCATTTACTGTGATAAGAAAATAAACAAGTATATAAATATCTGTAACAAGTGTGGTAGGGACATATCTTCTATGTGGGTAGAATCTCCGGATAAACCTGAAACACCGGAAACACCCGATATACCGCTTTTCTGTCCTAACAGAAAATGTCGTTTTCCTTATGCCGAGGGAAGTCTTTTCTGCCCTCAGTGCCGGAACGATTACGCCAAAAATCCGCCTGTGCCCGATAATTCCACCGATATTTCCGGAGATAACGGCATTTTCTGTCCTGTCTGCGGTCTTCCAAGTAAGCCCGACGACATCTTCTGCGATTGCGGTTGCGACTTCAGGGCAAATCCAAGAATATCTAAACCTCTGCCCGTTTCCCATATTTTTTACTGTTCTGTCTGTAATCTCCGGAAAGTCTCCGGTCCTGATGAGATGTGCGATTCATGCCGGAACAAAGCAAATCAGAAGAAATGTCTCTGTCCGGAATGCAAGGTAAGGACGGTTTCACGCTTCGGAGAGGTCTGCCCTGACTGCATAAGTAAGAAACAGCTCAGGGGTATGGGCGAGGGCTTCATGATTCCAAGATAAATTATTTTAATTAAAGGAGTTTTTTTCATTATGGACGGTTACTTCAAAAGCAATTACGTAAGCTCTTATTTCAGGGAAAACAGTATTGACATGAAATATAATGTCGACGTTGTTTTTGTCATTGACGCCACTGGCAGTATGGGTATGGAAAATCTTATCCGGATTGTCAAGAAGATGATTCCCGATTTCTATCGGGAAGTCGTCAATGCCCTCAATCAGAAACACAAACACGTTGACGTCCTCAGGGCGAAAATTATTTTTTTCCGTGATTTCCTCGAATACAAGAAAGACAGATGTGTTCCTCTTATGTACACCGATTTCTATATTCTTTCCGATACCGCCAATGACCAGAGTTCCCTGCTCCTGCGTAGTATTAACTCTATTGAGGCTGTCGGAGGTGGTGATATTCCCGAAGACGGTCTTGAAGCTCTTGCACTCGCTATGCAGTCCGATTGGTGTCAGCCCTCGGATAATCACAAGAGACGGCATATAATAGTACTCTTCACCGATGCACCCACTCACGAACTCGGTTACGGTAAGGACTGCGATTTATATCCATCTAATATGCCTGCTGATTTCGGCGAACTTACTTATATGTGGGGTAATCAGGTAAGGCACGCCGGTACTATGGAGTATCAGACAAAACGCCTTATACTGTTCATTCCGGAAGTAAAGGAACTTCCGCAGGATGACGGCTGGAAACGTATAGTAGAGGGTCGCAAGGACACAAGGGGAAATATCATTGAAAAACCTTGGGAAAATCTCGATATTGTACAGATTAATCCGAATGATATGGCAAAGGAAATTGACTTCTCAAGGATTCTTGACCGCATAGTAAATTCTGTCTGAGGTGAGGTTTATGGCGGAATTAAGCGGAATTTTATATCTTGATGCCGAAAAGATAAAAAACCTCGGTGAAGATTCCCTGACCTACCGTTTCGGCACGGACGGCAATGGTTATATGTTCGTCTTTGATGGTTGCGGTGGTGCGGGTTCGGAAAAACATTCCGGTCTTGACGGTCATAAAAGTGCGTATGTAGCTTCACGTAGCTGTGCAATGTTACTGGACAAGTTATGCGGTGAATCATTTGAATTTCCCGATAATCCGGAAAAAACTTTCTTTTCGTTCCTTAAGAAAATTAATGAAGTCTACCCTATGGAAACTTCAAGAAGTACACTGGTTGACATTCTCCCCACAACTATAAGCGGAACTTTTATCCGGAATGATGGCGACTTCCTTGACATTGACTTCATATGGGCCGGCGATTCAAGAGGTTACATAATTGACGCCGACGGTCTCGGACAGGTCACGGAAGATGACGTAGTTTCAGAAGATGCTTACAGAAATCTATTTGATGATTCTGTTATGACCAACCGGCTACACGGTAATCCCGACAAGAAACTTTTTACCATTCATTCCGCAAAAGTACGGCACAACGGAAAATGTATCATCATATGTGCCACTGACGGTTGTTACGACTATTTTAATAGTCCTATGGTTTTTGAATTTTTCCTCATTACCATGATATTCACTTCCGGAAGTTTCACAGAAGCTGAACGGAAATTACTGGAAATTCTCAATGAAAAATCAGGCGATGATTGTTCTCTTATAGCCGTCTTCTATGGCTTCAATGACTACCAGGAAATAAGAGACTTCCTCAGAGAACGCTTCATAGCTCTCGACGGCGACAAGAATATTTTCAGCGAATCCTACTGGAATGACAGCTATAAACAAAACTATTACAGATTCAATCAGGCAAGGAGTGAGACTTCTGGAAACAACTGAAATTAACGGCTACCGCATTAACGGTGAACTCCGTTCGGATAATGCCGGTAACTCCATATGGGGTTCTGCCACGAAAAACGGCAGGAAATACTTCATAAAGCAACTCAAAGAAACTTATTATGATATTCCCTATAGTCAGGCGACTGTCTTTCAGCGTGAGGACATGGAAGCAAGCAGGAAATTCTATGAACGCATGAAGAAACTTTATGCCCTTGTTAAAAATTCTGATAACGGAAATCTTATAGCCCCTGTTGAATTTATCCGGAAAGACGGTCACTACTATCTCATCACTGAATGGGTTGAACAGTCCGGAACTTTCGGAGAAATAAAGAATCTTCCGCCACCACACAGACACGTTCTTATGAAAGTACTGGCATATAGCCTGTGTGGTCTCGCCGGAAACAATATAATTCATAATGACCTCAAGCCAGACAATCTCTGCATAAAGGAAACTGCTACCGGTGCGAAAACTCTGAAGATTATCGATTTCGACAACGGTTTTATTCAGGGGGATTATCCGGAAATCATAGGCGGAAGTCAAAGCTATATGTCGCCGGAAGTATTTATCCGTACCGCACAGGACGAACAGGGCATGGAAGACAGAATCGACATAACACCACAGTCGGATATTTTTTCACTGGGAATAATCTTTCATGAAATACTTACAGGAGAACTTCCGGCAAGCAGTAATCCGGATATTCAGTACATAGGACTGGCAGTAGGTCATGGGTGTCCGGTGAAACTCCATAACGGTCTCAACGCAAACTACTCTGACCTGATTAAGAAAATGCTTTCCGTTGAACCGTCTGAACGTCCCTCGGCTGAAGAAACTTTCAATATATTAAAAAGACTCGGCTGACAGGTGGTGAACAGATTTGGAAAAATGGCGTTGCCGTCTGTGCGAAACTCTTAATGATAACGGAAATAATCAGTGCATAGTATGCGGTACGGAAAAATATTCTTCTGCAAAGTCGGACAGATGGCGTTGTCGTCTGTGCGAAACTCTCAACGATAACGGAAATAATCAGTGCATAGTATGCGGTACGGACAGAAAAAAACCGGATAATATTAAAAAGATAGTCCGGAAAAAACCGGAAGACATACCCATTAATATACGTGAATGTAAATTTTCAGGGTGCGGAAGTCCTGCTTCCGACGGCAGTGACTTCTGTGAATACCATAAAATAAATCTATGTCCGGTATGTCATGAAAAAATAAAGTCAACCGGTATTGACTTCTGCATTGATTGTGCCATGGATATAGTTGAAAAAAATACTTCCGGTCTAAGAAAAATAAACACAACATTCAGGATTCTGGACATTTTTTCCTCGGTAACTTTCGTCACGCTTCTGATGTTGTATATCTTCTATTTCAGTTAGGGGTGATTACATGATATGCAGATACTGCGGAAACAAAACAGAAAACTTACTGAAATGCGACAGCTGTCTTGAAGAAATGCCTTTCCTGCCGGAATACAGGAGTTACAGCGGTGACGATATAACGGGAAAAATTATGCTGTTGCTTGAAGATTCTGAAATACCTGCTCCGGAAGAAGTACCGGAAGAAGTTCATGAAGAAGTTACTGAAATTCCTGAAATTCCGGAAGAAATGAAATTTACCGAAACTCCGGCAGAAAATCTCCCTGAAGTACCGGTAATGACGAAAACTTCCGCCCCTGAAAAACTTCCGGAAACTCCTGCCACTTTCATTCCTGAAAAGATTCCGGCATATGTTCCCGACGGCTTCCGGAGACGACGTAATATTATAATGGGTATAGCCGGTATGGCGTGCGTTATGGGAATATGTCTTTTTGTCGCAAAAGCTCCGGACAGAAATTCCGGACTGACCGGACAGCTTCCCGACGAAACAGTAACTACTGTTGCAAAGGCTACACTTCCGGAAACTCCTTTTGCTTCTCCGGACGGTACTTATATAAATACTTCCGATACCGACGTAACTACTACAGGTACTACTAAAACTTCTACCGGAACTGTCACCACAACAAGACCTGCTCCTAAATCTGCCGGTATTCCGGAAGATAACCATGAGACGTCAATAAGAGGAAAGTACTACAGTATAAGCGATTCCGTCTTCAGTAAAAGTCATGCCATCGATTTTATAAATATTTTCGGCACAAGACCTGTTGAATGTAATGAATATATGTACCTCAAAGATAACACTATGGAGTATAATGACGAGGATTACGGCTTCACCTATGAAGACAATACCATTACTTTCGAGGATACGGACTTCGCCGGTATAGACGAAGATTTCCTTGACACTTTCAACTTCAACGAGATTACGCAAAGCAACAACTTTAATAATACTGACGGTCAGAACAATCAGCTTTATGTATTCCGGATAAAAAAAGAAAACGATGTTGATTCCGTCATTCTCTGTAACAAACTGGACGGTCTCTATTATGACGACGTACAGAGAACAGCAGATTTTTCCGGTGAGGGAATAGATTTTTCCATAAGCAACACCGGTAAGGATTCCATATACCTGTACAAAGATAACCGCATAGATGTTTCTCTTCAGACGGCTTACAGGGATAACGCCGTTGAAATAGATGACGGTCAGGGAGAAGTTATAATTAAAAGATACGGTGAAAAATATGATATAGTCCGGCTTTCTCCGGACGGTCGGCATGATTTCTACTTCTACAGAGATTATGATGACCCTGATGTATATATGATTCAGTACGTGAAGTATAACACTTCCGCAGGAAATTGAAAAATCATGGAGTGGTTGCAATGTCAGAAAAAATAAAATCACGGATATGTCCGAGATGTAATATAGTCTATAAGGCTGACGCCGATTACTGTGTGAAATGTCAGTGCGAACTGATTGACCGGAAAAAATCTTCAATGACAATTCCCTTGATAATAGTTGCCGTGATAGTCCTTGCGGTTATATCGGCATTATGTTTTGCGTTTGTCTATCCTGAATACGCTTTCCGGAATGCCATTGAAAGCGGTGATTCCGACAAACTGGTTACTGTCTTCCGTCAATACCCCGATTTACTTGACAATCAGAAACGTAAGGAAAAGTACAGCAGTTTCATTGAACGCTGTGCAGAAGACTTCTATAATTACAATGTCAGTTACGAAGAGGTAATTTCAGATTTCGGAAACTTTGATATAATAAACGGTCATCTCGCCGACGACGGTATAACCGGACAAACTGAAGCCGAAAAAGAAAAAATTGAAAAAATACACCAATACAGTATATATCTGAATGACGCTGAAGAAGCTCTTGAAAACAAGGACTTCCGTAAGGCTGAAGAATTATGTAACCTCATAGGCGAAGAAGATGAGGGGCATTATCTTTCCGCACAGCAGATACTTGAAAACATTGCCGGTATAAAGGATTCATGCCTGACCGAAAGTGAAAAAAAGATGTCCGCCGACGACTACGAGGGAAGTATTGATATTCTCGCCGAAGGTCTTTCATACTTTGAATATGACGAAAAATACAACAGGTTATACCATGACGGAATTATTGAATGTCTTTCGGCACAGAGTGATTACCTCATGGAAAATGGTATATATTTTTCTTCCGGCGGAGATACCGGAGCTTTTAACCTGATATACAGCTATCTTGACGACGAATATTACGCAAACAGCGAAATACTTGGCGAAAAACTCAAGGAAATAGCTGTAAAGTCCGAAGCAAGTGAAATTTCAAACGCCGAAAAGAAATTAGGTCTGAAAAATCGAAACAAGGTAATTGACAGGTGTTCAGATACTGCCGCCGAGGATTACTGTAAGAATCCGGCTATACAGTATGATAATTCGTATATACTGTCGCTGTGCCGGAATGATGCAGGCGTACAGAATCTTCTTCCGGATATAGACGAAGAAAATCAGGTCAATGTTGTACTTATTTCAAATACGGCGGTAACCTCAGATGATTTCGCTGAAATGAGCAGGGAAAAAACTGAACTCTATTCGCAGTACAACTGGAATTATACCGGAATAGGCAGGTTCTACGACGAAAAAAACAAAGTATTCGGCTGGGCTGTCATAATAATCTATGAAACGGGGCATGAAGATGTTAGCAAATAAAAGAAAAAAGCTGATAAAATCAATTGTCATTGAAGTGATAATACTTATACTGCTGATTTCCGTCAATGTATATGTTGCTTCCGGAATAGCCTTAAAGGTTCAGGAAAAAGCTATCTATAACGTAATAGTTGAAAGATATCCCAATCTGATATTCGACAAGCAACTTGCGGTTATTGCCGAAGAATGTGCTGAAAAATGTTTCAGGGAAGACATTACAGCTGACGATATAAAGATACTCGAAAATGAAAACTTTATCCGGCTGTATTCTTCTGATTCATATATCGCCAAATATACATTGCTTTCAGATTCAGACAAGGAATTTACGGCAGATTTTCTGACAGCTATGCAGAACGGAAAATATCCCGACACAGATTCATGCCTGAAAAAATGCCGGTATATCGGCATAGGCAAATACAGACATCAGTTTTTTTTACTTGCATTCTATAATATTTAAAACTATAATTCAAAACGGAGGTTATTTTTAAAATGAAAAACAAAAAGATTATAATCGCACTGGTATCATTGATATGCACCTGCTCTGCATTTACAGGCATTACAACAAATGCCGTTGAAACAGACAAGAAAATAAAAAGTTCAGCTGTTGAAGTTCCGGACAATTCCGGCGAAACTACTTCCGGCACTTCTGGTACTGAAACACCGGAAGGTGAAAATTCTTCCGGCAACGAAAGCAGTAATGTTGAAGTTCCACCGGTAGTAACCGGCGTTGTAACAGAACCACCGGTTGTAACCGTTCCTACGGAAGCCCCACCGGTAGTTATAACAACTGCTTCTGTATCAGTCGCACCACCGGTTGAAAGTACAGTAACTGTAATAACTTCTGCTACTTCTGAAACTCCGGCAAGTACCGCTACAGAAACTGCTATAAGCACTGGTACAGCATCACAGGGAAGTACAGCTACAGCTATAAGCACTGGTACAGAACCGCAGGGAAGTACAGCTACTGAAACGGCAGTTACTTCCGCTACAGCTGAAAGTTCCGGTACAGTCCCGACTGAAACAACAGCTTCTGCCACTGCAACCGCTACTGAAACAGGTGAAACTTCTGGTACAGCCTCAACTGAAACTACTACTACCGGCGAGGGTACTACAGGTATAGTAACAAATACTTCTCCGAATGTAACCACTAAGACCACCAGAACAAGTGTATCAATACAGAATACTTTCACTACTGAAAAAGCCGTTGAACAACACGGAGTTCTGAGAGCTCCGGAATTTACTACTGTAACAACTTCCGACGATTCAACCACTACAACCGTAACAGAAGAAAAAGATGACAATGAACTCCCACAGACAGGTGACAGAGGTATAACAGGTATAGTCACCGCCGGAATAGTTTCAGGTCTTGCACTGGCTGTAACCGGTATAGCCGGAAAGAAAAGAAAAAACAGAAAATCTTGAAATATAGGGAGAGATGGGGAAATTGAATAACAACAAGATAATTATGACTGTCAAGTTGTTTTATCCTGTAAAAGCTGAATATGATATAGAAGTATCCACAGATATTACCGCCTATGATTTGTTTGTTGCAATAAATAACGCCTTCAGCCTGAACTACAAGACCGATATAAAAGAAGACTGTTATCTTTTTGCGGAAAATCCTGTAGCATTTCTTTCAGGTGACAGACTTCTTTCTGATTACGGTCTCCGTAACAGAACAGTCATAAATGTTCTTCCGAGGAATTACGGTCTTTCAAGGAACGGTTATCTTAATGACTATGATTTCACAGATATAACTTTCAACTGTGCTGTTGACTGGTCATCATCTGCAATGGTAACAATCGGCAGTGATAAAGGTTGTGACCTGCTGAAAGATACTTCTTCAGCTTCCAAGGTTAAAATTGAAATCATAAGTAAAGAGGGTACAATGTTTCTGCAAGCCGAAAGAGGTACTACCATTGCATATAACGGTAAAATAATATCTTTCGACGGCAACCCGCTGAAATTATATCCGTTTACTTTCGTAAATATTTTTGACTGCTGTTTTTACATACACGGCAGACATATATACATGGACAGAAAATACAATATCCGCATGAATAAATTTTCATGCAAGGACATAAACGAAAGTATCGGAGCTATGAATTATCCTAAATTCATACGTAACAGCCGTCTTAAACTCAAGATAAACGACGAGGAAATAAAACTTCTTCTGCCTAAGGAAAAACCGCCTAAGCCTAAAAACAATATGTTATTGAGACTTATGCCTGCGGTTGCAATGATTGCTCTTACAATACTTCTGCGTGGAGTAGTCGGAAAGACAAATCTTTCATTTATACTATTCAGTGTATGCTCTATGTCAATGGGTGCTATAGTGTCTTTTCTGACCATAATGAACGACAAGAAAGAATATCTCCAGCAGATTCAGGACAGGGAACAAGGTTACAGAAAGTACATAGAAGACAAGGAAAAAGAAATAAGTGATATGCGTAAGGAAGAATGGCAGATACTCAACAGAATATATTACCGTTGCAATGAAACTATCGCATTCGCAAAGAATTTTTCGGGAAGTCTTTTTGACAGAGTACCCGAAGACGAAGACTTCCTTGAAATAAGAATAGGTAGCGGAGACATTGACGCAATCCGGAAAATTGACTACAAACCACAGGAAAAATATGAATCTGACGACGATGAACTTGTTGACTTACCTTGTAATATATCCGAAAAATACAGGAAAATATCTGATGCACCTATTCTTCTGCAATTAAAGGAAGCCAATGTAGTCGGCGTGGTAGGTACTGACAGACATCTTTACGAAATCATGAAAGTAATATACTTCGATTTATGTATCAGACAACACTATGACGATGTTACTACTTTTCTTGTAACGGATAACGAAAGATGTTCGGAATACGACTGGATAAAATGGTTCAGACACATAAACAATGACAAATTCCGGAATATAGTATGCGATAACCAGAGTAAAGCAACAGTTTTTGAATACCTCTATTCCGAACTTGACAGGAGAGCCAGTTCCAATGAAAAAGTACATCTTCCGCATATAGTGATATTTGTCATGAATGACTTCGGCATAAAGGAACACCCTGTTTCAAAGTATATAGAAAAAGCCTCACTTTATGGTGCAACATTCATATTCTTTGAAAACCACAGCGATTACATACCGCTTGGCTGTTCACAACTTGTCCTTGTCGACGACGACAAAAAAGGGCGTATTATCAAAAACGAAAATACAGAAATAGTAAACTTTCAGTATACCAACATTGAAGACAGTGACCTGTACAGCATATCATATAAACTTGCTTCAGTATACTGCGAGGAAGTAAGCCTTGAATCCACCCTCACGAAGAACATAACATTATATCAGCTTTTAGGTATAAAATCCGCTGAAGAACTTGACATAAAAGCACGCTGGAATAAATCAGATGTCACAAAGTCTATGGCTGTTCCTATCGGGGTATGTTCCGGCAATGAAACAGTATATCTTGACATTCATGACAGCGATAAATCACACGGTCCTCACGGACTTATAGCCGGTACAACCGGTTCAGGAAAAAGTGAAGTCCTTATGACATATATTCTGTCAGTTGCGACACTTTTCAGCCCCGAAGAAGTAGCATTTCTTATTATTGACTTCAAGGGTGGCGGAATGGGCAATCAGTTTAAGACATTACCACATACATTAGGCGTTATAACTGACATTGACGGCAAAGGCATAAACCGTTCACTTATATCAATCAGGGCGGAAGTAGAACGCCGTAAGAAACTTTTTGAAGACGCCGGAGTTGACCATATAAACAAATATATCAAGGAATTGAAATCGCATAAAGTTGAAACAGTTCTGCCACACCTGATTATAATAGTTGACGAATTTGCGGAACTCAAGGCACAGTATGGTGATTTCATGTCAGAACTGAACAGTATAGCACGTGTGGGACGTTCATTCGGAGTACATCTTATACTTGCCACACAGAAACCTCAGGGACAGGTTGACGCACAGATTGACAGTAATTCAAAGTTCCGTATCTGTCTTAAAGTCCAGACACCGTCAGACAGTCAGGAAGTTATAAAAACTCCTCTTGCTTCGGAAATAAAGGAAGCCGGACGTGCTTATTTAATGGTAGGCAATAACGAAGTATTCGAGTTGTTTCAGTCAGCATATAGCGGAGCACCTGCCAATACCGATTTACTTGCACAGCAGAAAGAATTTACAATGTCACTGGTTGACTTTGCAGGAAGAAGACTACCGGCATTTTCGAGAAAACACAGTGATTCCGGAAACGATAAGAAAATGATTTCACAGAAAGAAGCCATTATGAACAGGATTACGGAATATTTTGAAAAAAGCAATCTGAAAAAACTTCCGAATATATGTCAGCCACCTCTTGAAAAAATCATTGCCTATACGGAAAATCCGAAGAGAGCAGGTACAGGCATATACGCCGATTTAGGTATATTCGATGACCCTGCAAATCAGAGACAGGAAAATTATATCGTTGATATGTCACTTAGGCATATGTTCATAACAGGCGAACTACAAACAGGTAAAACAAATATACTTCAGCTTATCATACGTACACTTGCAGAAAAATATACTCCCGAAGAAGTTAATTTCTATATTATAGATTATTCTTCAATGATATTGAAGCAATTCAATAATCTTGCACACGTCGGTGGCGTTGTTGTACAGAACGAAGAAGAAAAAATGAATAATTTATTTAAACTTCTTGTCACTGAAATTTCCGAAAGAAAAAAGAAATTCAATAAAGCCGGAGTAAGTTCATTCACAGCATATAAAGAATCGGGTTATTCTGATTTACCACTTATAATCCTTATGATTGATAACTTCACATCTTTCAAGGAACTTTATCTTAATGATAAAACTGTTATGTATTCCATACTCCGAGAGGGTTTGCCATCCGGAATAAGTGTTGTTGTTGCAAACGGAAGTGTCAAGGGCATTGAATATAAATTGCTTTCACATTTTACCTGCCGTATCGGTCTGCACCATACCAATACAGACGAATATACAAATCTTTTCAATACATTCAAACTATCTGTTGAAGATATTGCCGGACGCTGTCTTGTGGAAGTCGAAAAGAAAACCCTTGACTGTCAGATTTACAAGAGCTTTCAGGGCGAAAAGGAAACTGACAGAGGTAAGCATATTAAAGCTTTTGTCAATAAAATCAATATGCAGTATCCGGACAGAAAAGCTGTTATAATTCCTGAAATACCTAATCCGCTTATCGAAAACGACGTGAGAAATAAATATTTTTCATATTTCACGCCATACAGCTTTATTCTCGGCTTCGATTATAACAGCCTCATGCCGATAAAAATGAATCTTTCTGGACTTAACATGATAATTGCCGGAACTTCCCAGCCGGATAAAACCAATTTTATAAAATATATGATTTCATGTATCAATGCCGGTATTGATACCGCATCCGTACAGATTGTCATTTTCGACAAGGCTACTGTCAGGAAATATGCCGGACTTGCGGATAAATATAACTGCATAACAAGATATGAAATAAGTAATCAGAATATGAAAAGCATATGCAGTGACTGGAAAAAAGAACTCGAGGAAAGAAAAAAACTTGTCCTTGAAAATAACGGCGATATGTCCGTACTGAACGACAAACCGCTTCTTATGATGATTTATGAAGATTCCAGTAAGGAAATGCTGAATGATTTTGACGACAGCTTATTTAACTATCTGCCCTATAAATTCGCATGGATAGCTTCAGATGTCGATAATGATGAGATTTCTTCCGTAAAAGCTCCGAAACTCTACAGGGCAAAAAGTGCCAAGGCAAATTTTATGTTGTTTGGTTCAGCACGTGCCGGAAATATCATTGATGGTTTCATAAGTGTTCCTCTTGCCGAAAGAAATAAAATCATGAATACAGAAATAGGCGAAAAAGATGCATTGTACGTCAATGCAGAAAACAAAACAACCGTATACAGAATAAAGACTATATTACATAAGGAATAGCCTATGTAATACAGGGTATAAGCCTTGTTTGCCATAGATATATCATACCGTAAAGGAGGTGAAAAAACAATGTCGGATAAATTTATGTGTGTGTATTCAGAAATGGAAGCCCTTAAAAGCAAATTCGATACAGAAGCCAGTGATTTAAATGATACGGCAACTGCTATGAAGACATTTCAGGATACTACAGTAAGTACCGCAATAAACGAGTTCAAGGAAAAAATTAACAACTTCCAGCAACAGATTAACAGCACTGAAACAGACCTTAAAAACGAAACACATCGTGTATGTGGCGAATCAGGTTATGACGGTGAGGGCTGGGCTGGTGAAAAGTCAGCAAATTTTGTCAATTCAGTTTTCGACGAAGCGACAGGTCTTGCAGGTTGTTTCAAAACTCTCCGTGAAGACATGGAAGAAATTAACCA
>JAAVHK010000006.1 GCA_014799765.1 Ruminococcus sp. | reverse complement strand
CAACAACATTCTGCATTCACTGTCTGTCAGTTCGTCGATGTTTGTCTTACGGAGCATATCAAGGACTGTCTGATTATTTATGCTTTCAAATGTTATCTGACTGTTTTCTTCTCCGGAAACGGTTTCAGTATAATTTTTATGTGTTTCTTCCATTTCATTGAGAATCTCTTTCGCACGATTGATTACTTTCGCCGGAAGTCCCGCAAGTTTAGCTACGTCAACACCGTAACTTTCGTCGATACCACCACGGACTATCTTTCTTAAAAAACGTATTGTACTGCCACGCTTATTTACTGCTATACTGTAATTCTTAATGCCATCAAATTCGTTTTCAAGTCCGATAAGTTCGTGATAATGCGTTGCGAAAAGCGTCTTGCAACCTAACTTTCTGGACGTACATATATATTCCGCTACCGCACGTGCTATACTTACGCCGTCATATGTAGATGTACCTCGCCCAACCTCGTCGAGAATAACAAGACTGTCAGATGTGGCATTTTTCAGTATATCGGCAACTTCACTCATTTCAACCATAAATGTACTTTGTCCGGCTGTCAAATCGTCTGATGCTCCTATCCTCGTGAAAATCCTGTCCACTATTGAAATTCTCGCAGAATCCGCCGGCACAAAACAACCTATCTGTGCCATAAGTACAATTAATGCAGTCTGTCGCATATACGTCGATTTTCCCGACATATTAGGACCTGTTATTATTGACATTCTGTTTTCTTTCTTGTCAATGTAGAGGTCATTAGGAATAAATATTTCTTCTTCAAGCATGACTTCTACTACAGGATGTCTTCCGGCTTTTATGTCAATTGAACCGTCAAGGGATATTTCCGGCTTGACATACAGATTTCTTATGGAAACGTCCGCAAACGAACACAGAACATCTACAGATGCTACTGCTATGGCTGTACGCTGTACTTTTTCAAGCATGGTTGCAATATAGTCACGGACTTCTACAAATATATCCGCTTCAAGTGCTAATGCCTTGTCTTTTGCACTGAGTATCGAGTTTTCAGCGTTTTTAAGTTCTTCTGTTATGAAACGTTCAGCATTTGCGAGAGTCTGTTTGCGTGTCCAGTTTTTCGGGATATGTTCGTAATAAGAGCGTGTGACCTCTAAATAATATCCGAATACTTTATTGAATCCTATTTTAAGAGTTTTTATTCCTGTGCGTTCACGTTCCTTTTCAAGAATGTTGTCAATTATTTCCTGATTATTATTCATTATGTGCCGTAAGTCATCAAGTTCACTGTTGAAACCGTCCTTTATAACTCCGCCGTCCTTGACTACTATAGGCGGTTCGTCTGTAATAGCCTTTTCAACGAGTTTTACAATTTCGTCCAGTCCGGAAATGTCACTGTTATATTTTGTCAGTAATTTTGAAGTGTCCAGTTTTTCGAGTTCCTTTTTTATGAACGGTAATTTGATTGCCGTCGCCGAAAGTGCTTTAAGGTCACGAGGATTCGCCCGTTTATACATTACTTTCGTCATGAGACGTTCAAGGTCATATACTCCCGACAATAAATTCTGTAATTCGTATAATACAACACTTTTCCGCTTCAGTGCCTCTACAGCGTCAAGACGTTCTATAATTCTCGCCGGACTTTTAAGGGGCTGTTCAATCCAGTTCTTCAGAAGTCGTCTGCCCATGGAAGTCTTTGCGGAATCGAGTACCCACAGTAATGACCCTTTACGCTCTTTATTACGGAGCGTTTCTGTAAGTTCGAGATTACGACGTGCATTTAAGTCAAGTCCCATGAATGAATCTTCTTTAAGTATTTCCAGTGTAGTAAACCTTGAAACTGATGTCTTCTGTGTATCGTTTATATAGTCAAATAATCCGCATACCGCTGAACAATCCGCACCATAACTGCTTATGCCCAGTTCTTCCGGCGACTTCCTGAAAACATTCTGTATTATATCGTGATTTCCTGCCGGATAAAAGCGTTCCTTATCCCTCATAGTGACTGTACATTTCAGACGTAATTTTATAAAATTACATACGTTTTTCAGCGACAGAAAACTTTCCGGAAATATAATCTCGGCAGGCTGACACCTTGAAAGTTCATTTATAATTTCCGTTTCAATGTCTTTGCCGTCCATGATACTTAAAAATGCCTCACCTGTGGAAATATCCGCCGATGCTATCGCACATATACGATTATAACTGTCATAGAAAATACTGCATATATAGTTATTTCTGCTGTCGTCAAGCATATTGCTATCCGTAAGTGTACCAGGGGTCACAACTCTTATGACATCACGCTTTACTATGTCCTTACTGGAAATCGGTTCGGTGAGCTGTTCGCATACCGCAACTTTAAACCCTGAATCAACAAGTTTCTTTATATATATATCTACTGCATGATATGGTACGCCACACATTGGTGCACGTTCTTCAAGTCCGCATTCCTTGCCGGTGAGGGTCAGTTCTATTGCCTTTGATACCGTTATTGCGTCATCAAAAAACATTTCATAGAAATCTCCTACACGGAAAAATAATATACAGTCATTGTAATTGTCTTTTATTTCAAGATACTGTCTCATCATGGCAGATACTTTTTTTCTGTCGATATTCATATCAGCCACAACCTCCGCAGGCAGAACAGTTTCCGCTACAACCCTGTGAAATTTCACACGTATCAGGGTCTTTACCGTTCGCACACATGGTGATAATCTGATTCATGTTGCTGACCAGTTCTTCAAGAGCTTTCTGTGTGGCGTTAAAGACAATCATATGCGGATTACTCATTATTTTCTGATAGAGTGCTTTTGTTTCCTTGTCAATGGCGTTGATTTTATCAAAATCAGGATTTTCACTACTCATAGCAGTACGCATTTCCGCACGGAGTTCGTCGAATCTTGTTATTTCCGACTGCAATTCCGTATCTTCGTCATTTACCTGTTTTGCCAGACCATAGGCAATGTACCTGTCGTCCTGCTGGAGTGCTTTTCCTAATTCCCTTGTCAACTGAATAATTTTGTCCATAAATAAATTCTCCTTTTATCATGAAATTTTTTATATAATTCTGCCGGTAACTGCCCAGTTCATAGAATCAGTGACTTCTATTTCCACGAAACTACCAATCATTGACCTATCCCCGACAAATTCGGCTATTATAAATTCGTCGCTTTTTCCGGTGACGTAACCGTTACGTTTCTTTGAAATGCCGTCTACCAGTACACGCATACGTCTGCCGACAAAACGCCTGTAATTTTCCGTCGATACAGTACGCTGTACTTCAAGGAGTTCACGCATACGACGGCTTTTTACTTCTTCCGGTATGGTGTCTGCTATTTCAGATGCTTTTGTACCTGTCCGGCGTGAATATATGAAAGAATAGATATTATCATACCGGATACGCTTTATTATGTCCAGAGTTTCACGAAATTCTTCGTCCGTTTCGTTCGGGAAGCCTACTATAATATCGGTAGTCAGCGAAAAATCAGGGTCATAACTCCGCATATAGTCAACGGTTTCGAGATACTGTTCAATAGTATATCGGCGGTTCATTCTTTCGAGTACGCTGTTACTACCGCTTTGTAACGGCAGGTGAAAATGTCTTGCGATTTTTTTACTGCTGAAAATAGTGTCAATAAGTTCCCGTGAAGCGTCTTTCGGGTGCGAAGACATAAATCTTATTATGAAATCACCGTCAATTTTATCTGTTTCCCGAAGCAGTTCCGGAAATGTCATATTATTTCCGAGGTCTTTTCCGTATGAATTTACATTCTGTCCGAGTAACATTATTTCCTTATAACCTTTACTTACAAGATTTTTCACTTCATTTATAATATCTTCCGGCTTTCGACTTCTTTCACGTCCACGGACATAAGGTACTATACAATATGTACAGAAATTGTTACATCCGAACATTATCGGCACAGATGCCTTGAATTTACTTTCCCTGACCTGCTCCGTGTTTTCTGAAAAATCATCATATTCACCGGTATCGGCGGAAAATTTTTCACCTCTCAGACAGTCAAGAAGAAGTTTCGGCAATGAATTTATTGCAGAAGTTCCCATGACAAAATCAATCTGCGGATAAGATTTTTTTATTTTTTCCGTAATATGTGCCTGTGCGGTCATGCAACCGGCAAGACCTATTATAAGTGAAGGGTTTTCCTCTTTCAGTTTCTTCATACTGCCTATGATTCCGAAAACTCTTTCTTCCGCACTCTCCCTGACCGCACACGTATTAAGTATTATAATATCAGCCTGTTTTTCGTCGTCAGTGAAATCATATCCGATTCTCTTTAACAATCCTTTTATTTTTTCACCGTCAGAAACATTCAGCTGACATCCGAAACTCCGGACGTATGCCAGATGTTTTCTGTCGTGTAAAATTTCTGCAACGTCTTTTATAATAACATCATTTTCTTTCAAAATCAAATTCCTCTCAATCAAAAATCAGATAATAAATTATTATAGCATATATAAAACGTTTTTTCAAGTACAAATGACTATTTAAACATGAATTTCCATAAAATTTTCACATTTGTATAGTCATAATATATAAAAATTTATCAATAATTTTGTACATTAATACAAATCTGAGATTTTCTGTGAGAGAATTTCATACCTGAACAGTCCAATAAGTGAACGGAATTTCAGAACCGTTTATCATGAAACAATTTTTAAAGGAGGATTTTTTATGCTGAAAAAATCAAAAACCGCTGTCCTGACAGCACTTACAGTAATGCTTTCTGCGTTCAGTCCGCTTGTGACGTTCGCTGAAAATGCTGAACCCGTTGAAACCATTCCCGACAGAACTTTAACACAGGAACTTAATGACATTCCGGAAATCCACGACAACGAACCCATACAGACAACAGCAGTCTCAACCATTCCCGACAGAATTTACACCTGCACAAGTGTTCCGGCAATAGAAATAATGCCGGAAGAGTTTCCGCTTGAAAGAAACTTTGATGTAACTGTTAATGTCGTTGACAGCATGACCGGCGAACACATCGACGGTGTAAAGGTACATCTTGTAGAAACTGAAACCATGACAAGCAATGTAATAAAGCGTGATTTCGGTACGTGGGATTCTTCCGAATCTGAAAGCTATATCGTAAAGGCTGACCATACTTTTACAGATTTATCGGGACTCTTTATGCTTACAGCAGTGCTTGAAGATATGCCGGAGGGTTATTCACTTTACGGTGGCTCAAATATAGTGGATTTTCAGGTTGATTCTGCTATGGAATGGTATTATGCCGGTGGTAACTATAACCCACGTACTAATTTTACAATATATCTTGACAAGGAATATGAAAAAAACGTTCAGGCTATATGCTATCTGATTGACGGCGACACCGGAAACTATGTTGAGGGTGCAGAAGTATCACTCAGCGAATGGGACGAAAACGGCAACCTCGGCAACTGTGTAGAATGGGTTACTACAGGAAAAGACGAATCTATAAATTTTGATTATACACTTAAAAGTGACCGTTCCCGTACTCTTATTCAGTTTGTAGTCGACAAACTCCCCGAAAAATACAACGCATATACATTTTGTCCGTTTGACGAAAAATATGCTGATGCAAATTCAACAGTTCTGACTTTTTCTGTACTCTTATATGAAGATGGTCATGATTTTCAGTCTACCAACACAATAATGACAACAACAACTACAACAACAGCACTTATATGTGAATTGACAACAACGACTACAACTACTTCTACTGTTATAGCTTGTAAGGCTTGCGAAACCTGTGGTGATGTTATAGATGTCAATGACGGCGTAATAACTCCTCTCGGAATATTCGTATGCAAAAAATGCCGTTCTTTCGGTCTGGGCGGAACTACTACATCTACTACCACAACATCATATTATGATTGGACTACAACAACAACTGTTCTTAAGAAGTGTGCTTCCTGTGGTAAAATGATAAATGCCGAAGATGGCATAAATGCTCCGCTTGCTTTTGTATGTAAAGATTGCCGTGCTTCCGGTGCAGGCGGTACAAGACCACAGTTCCCGACAGAATCCACTACAACCAGCGATATTATTTACGGCGATTCAAACGGTGACGGCGAAGTAAGTCTTGCCGATGCCATACTTATTATGCAGTCAATTTCCAATCCTGATATATATGAACTCTCTGAACAGGGAAAATCAAACGCTGATGTCTATAATACCGGCGACGGCATTACAACTCAGGATGCTCTTACTATACAGCAGGTAAACATAAACCTTATTAAAATTACAGATTTACCGGTATTCCCCGATATTCCGGACTGAGAACAAGGAAAGTATATATACAATCTCCTAAATAAATAAAGCAGAAAGGACGGCTCTGTAAAANGACCGTCTTTTCTGTACGCAGAATTTAACACGCATAATACGAAAAAAGGAACTCCGGAGAGTTCCTTTCTTCATTATATCATTATATTTGAGGGATTCGGATTATTCCATATAAGATTCCGGAAGTGAATCAATAAGACCGATACCGAGTTTTTGTATTGAAAGTGCGTCAGAAGGTGAAACACCATCGCCTCTGTTGTAAACGTCAGCGGCATCTTTCTGCTTTTCGTCCATGGTAAAGCTGTCCGGATTAGCGTAACACTGCATGATAAATACGGCATCTGCAAGACTTACTTCGCCGTCGCCTGTTGCGTCACCATAGATTATATCTGTAGAATCAGGCTTCTTTGTAGTAGTTGTTGTAACTGTAGTAGCCTTTGTTGTAGTAGTTGTTGTTGTACCTGCATTTNCGCCCTCTGCACCGTATACCATATAGAACAGNTTAGCAGTATCTGCCTTTGTGATTGTATGTGTNCCTGCTTTGAGGTCAACAGTTATTGTGCCGTCNCCGGAAGATGTGTACTTAGTACCGTCAATCTTGATAGTTGCATTTGCTTCAGCGAATACAAGCGTAATCTTTCCTGCTGACGGTGCATTGAATGCTATATTAGTAGCACTTTCAAGTTTCAGACACTGTGTAAGTGTAAGACCGTTATAATTTACAGTTCCCTTTCCTGTAGAGAGGTTACCAGTAATTGTATAGAAGTCACTGTCTTTACCGTTCTTTGTAAAGTCGTGTACGTAACCACCTGTAACAGGTTTAACTGTAGCAACTGTTGTTGTAGTTGTCTCACCTTTCTTTGTAGTAGTAGTGGTTGTTGTACCTGCCGGTTTCTGTGTAGTAGTTGTATCGGAAGGTGTTGTAGTACCGCTGTTGCTACTCTTTTTATTGTTATCCATACAACCGCCGTATGCTTCAAACTCTGCTGTAAGTGCTGTATAGAGTGCTTCGCCTGTAGCCTCGATAAGTTTGTAGTTTCCTGACGGAATATACGAAAGTGAAGAATCTGTATCAAAGTTTGCTTTCTGACAAGCACTGTCGAGTTTCTGGCTCTTGTCTGTTACAATTGTACCCTCGTTCTTGGCACCTTTCTTGAGGCTGATATAAGCATCGTTATAGCTCTTGAATACACCACCGGATTTAAGAAGTACAGGGTCTTTACATTCATTGACATAAGCATTATATTCGGAGAACAGGAACGAATTAGCTCTTGCACTTGCACAGTAGCTTGACTGACCGTCAAAAATGTTGTTGTAGAGATGTATATTTGCCTGACGTGCAAGAGGTCCTCTTGATTCGCAGTTCTTCCAGAAGTTATGGTGGAATGATATATTAAACTGTAAGTTACTGTCAGAAGCACCTACAAGATTTGTCTTGTGGTATCCCTCATAGTAACAATAGCTGTTTGTGAAATACTGACCACGTTTGAAATCGCAAGCACCGTCGCCCTCTGCCTTGTCTGATTCTGCCGGATTTGCTATCTTCGGTACATAGAATTCACAGTTATGAATCCAGCATCTTTCAACAGATGCTGTAAGTTTTGCACTTGTGCCTGAGCCTTCCTGTACGCCTTCCATACCGATACAGTCTTCCGGTACGTTTCTGAACGCAACGTTTCTTACTTCAAAGCTCTTACCAAGTTCCGGTTCAGATGATTCGCACATGAAATGGAATCCCCAGCCGTTTACAGTAGCATCATTGCCGACACCTTCAATAGTTATATTCTTACCGGAACGCATTCTTGCCATACCGCCGTTATCACCTACAGAACCGCCGAGGTCTACGGAATCGAATACTGTTACGCCCTCAGGTGTTGAAACGTTTCCTACAATTCTTACAACAAGTGGTGTACCGTCCTTAGCGAGTTTCTTTATAATATCCTGATTGGTGTTAGCTGTACCGCCGTTAGCGTTCTTACCGTTTCCGGTATCCTGTCCTACGGAATTGAGGATATTTCCTATACCTTTAACGGTTGTACCGTCCTTAGATGTTACGGTAACTGTATTTTTATTTTCTTCTGTAACGTAAATAACTTTAGCATTTGCCTTAAGTTCGCCGTTATCGTTGTATGCACCTACGCCATCGGNNTANNNATANTGTGCNTAACCTGACCTATCCTGCTGTCCTACNACTATACCNCTCTGCTTGATTTCNCCCTTTGAAGTAGTAACNGTAATNGTATAAGTACCTGCTTTAAGTCCGAGTAAGTCAACACGTACACCGCCGTCAACGTCTCTTACAAGGTATTCGAGGTCTTCNCCCTTNAGNGAACCNNTTGAAGCTCCTGAATATGATACGCCTGTAACATCAGCGTCCTTTATGCCGGACAGTCCGAGATATGCCATTTCGTTCCAACCGCCTGAGTACTCAACCTTTACGCCTGCCGGAGTTGTTGCCGGTGTAGACGGTGTTGCAGGTGCTTTTGTTGTAGTAGTGGTATTCTGTGTGCCNGCNGGTTTGNNAGTTGTAGTTGTTGTTGCAACCGGTGCAGAACCGCTTGTATTTTCAAATCCACTGCCGATTGAAACTATAGAATCCTTATATGCAACAAGTGCATCTTTAAGTGGCTGATTTACTNCATAACTTNNNTCGTCAACGGAGTTATCAAATTTCCACTGGAAGTCACCACCGTCAACACGTCCGGCTTTNGCNGTAACNGTTNNCGGNACATCTTCTGCCTTTTCAGCGTTATATTTATACATACTGGAAGCAGTATCAAAGTTATTATATGTTGTACCGCCTTGCTTACAGGTTACGCTTGACGGAACTTGTTCATCTCTTGATTTTGCTACATAAGCATCAAATTCTGTCTTGTCNTCGCTGTAGGAAACCATNGCTTTTGCACCTTCGATATAGTTTCCGNANGCCTTTATGATACCACCGTTTTCGCCGGAGAATGTACCACCNGTNGCGACATCTGANCCCTGTCCCGAAATAAGTGCAGGATATTTACAGTTTCTGAAATAGTTGTTTTCAAGGAAAGCGGAAGCTCCCAGTGTAACGCCCATACCATATTTTGCATTNCCGTCAAAATAGTTATTGTAACTATGTACTGTACAGGTTCTTATTCTCGGGTGACGTGAATCTGAATGGTCATACCAGTTATGGTGATATGTAACANNGTTTTCTGTACTTTCGGACTTCATACCCTGAAGATTACATTTTCCGTTATCCCAGAAATGATTAAATGAGTGTGTAACATATGTTGAAGTTTTAGTATCTAAAGCACCGTCGCCTTTAACCTGGTCAGCATCTGAACCGGCGTCACCATAGAAGAAATCGCAGTTATGTACCCATACGTGGTCATTACCCTGCTGAAGTCCGCAGTCGTCGCCCTCAGAGCTGTTGCAGTTCATGAAACCGANATTTCTTACTTCAACGTTTGAAGANTTTTTCATTACAAGACCAAAGCCGTTAAATGTTGTATCATTGCCGATACCTTCAATTGTAAGTCCGCAGGTTGCGGTATCAATGTATAAATCGCCCTTTATAAGAGTTTCAGGGTCTGTAATATTGCCGATAAATCTTATTACAACAGGTGCTACTTTCTTGTTACTCTTGAGACCTGTTATGATATTCTGTACGCCTGTAAGTGTTGCATCTTTGCCATTTTTGTCGGGAAGTGTAACAGTTACAGTATCTTTGTTTGCGTTTGTAACGTATACAACAACTGCATTTGATTTTAATGTACCGTCATCGTTATATGCACCGGAAGATGTACCATTTACAAATCCGAAACCTTCACGGATATGTGCGTAAACGTCAGCCTTTGTTTCGGAAGCCTTTGATGTATCTTCCTTACCGCTTACAACCGGTACTACTTTCATGGTATGACTTCCGGCTTTAAGTCCTAATGCGTCGGCTCTCATGTAGTCCTTGTACTCTCTTATGAGCATTGAATCAATCTGAACGCCGTCAACGTAAACGTTATAGCCGTCTGCACCGGAAACTTTTGACCATGTTGCATACATACCCTCGCCGTAGCCTACAGAACTTGTGATTTTTACACTGTCAATGGCATATGCTGTAAGTGCTGTATCAGATACAGGCATATATGCCGGACTGTTTATTACTGATGCCATACATGATAATGACATCACAGCAGTAACTGCTATAGCAGTCTTCCTGAAGAATTTAGAATGCATTTTAAATTCCCTCCGTAAAATATAATGATTAGAAATTTTTTACTGCACCTTGTGTACAGTACGTGTTTTTGCTTATTTTATATTATACAGTAAAAAAAATCAAAATTCAATGATAGATAGTGCTAATTGACTGATATTTTATGCTTTTTGTTATAAAATTTCTGCACAAATAATCATTATTTTTATGCAGTGAGTATAATTTTTATCGTGTATTATAATAGTATAAAATTTTTCTGAAAAATTTTCGGGAAAACTCTTGACAAAAAAAATTTTACGTGATATAATAATAACACCTCGTGTGAGGTCTTATTTTTTGCCTTGTTCGAGGGAGGCAAACAACCTATCTCCGCTTACGGAGGAAGTATTAATTCAGGAGGTGCCGATATGAGAGTAAAGGTTACTTTAGCTTGCACTGAATGCAAGCAGAGAAATTATGTTTCTAAGAAGAACAAGAAGAATGACCCCGACAGACTTGAAATGAACAAACATTGCAAATTCTGTCGCAAGCATACTCTTCACAAAGAAACAAAGTAATCGGGAGGTTTTTTCTTATGGCTAAAGAAAAGGAAAATACTACTCCCGAAACCAAAAAGAAAACCATAAAGCCTTTAAAGGAAGAAAAAGTTTCCAAAGAGGAGAAAACCAAAAAAACTCCTGAAAAAACTGCTGATTCCAAGGCTGACAAAAAATCCGACAAGAAAAAACCTGCAAAAAAGGAACAGGGAAAAGTCGGAAAGTGGTTTCATGACTTGAAGGTCGAATTTAAAAAGGTAGTATGGCCTACAAAAAAGACGGTTGTTACAAATACATCTGTAGTTGTGGCAGTAATCGCTGGTTCTGCCGTTCTGGTGGGACTGCTTGACGAGGGTTTCCTTGCACTGCTCAGGCTTATCTATCAATAATCAGTAAGAAATCTAAGGAGGATTAGTAATGGCTGAAACAGCAAGATGGTATGTTGTTCACACCTACTCCGGCTACGAAAACAAGGTAGCCCAGAACATCATGAAGATTGTCGAAAACCGCAATATTCACGAACTTATTCAGGATGTTAGAGTTCCTACTGAAAAAGTGATTGAAATTACTGAAACCAAAAACAAAAAAACCGGCGAAATCAAAAACGTTGAAAAGGAAGTCGAACGCAAAACCTACCCCGGTTATGTACTCATAAAAATGGTAGTCACTGATGATACGTGGTATATCGTAAGAAATACCCGTGGCTGTACCGGTTTTGTAGGTCCTGCATCTGACCCGACACCCCTTTCTGAAGAAGAAGTCAAGAAACTTTTCGGCATTGATGTAACCCACATTGAAGTAAAATTCAAGGTCGGCGACAGCGTACAGATTACTGGTACTGCTATGGATGGTTTTATTGGTGTTGTTCAGAATATCAATCCCGAAGACCGCACAGTTGATTTACTCGTTTCAATGTTCGGTCGTGAAACTCCCACTACATTACCTATCAATCAGGTTGTAAGCGTGGAGGATTAGTTTAAGGTCAAAAAAGAAGTCCGTATGGGCTTCAGTGGGAGGGGTAAAATAATTTCTTGCCCCGCCATTTACCACATTTATGGAGGTGCGAATACATGGCACAGAAAGTAGTTGGCTATATCAAGCTTCAAATCGCAGCAGGAAAGGCTACTCCTGCACCGCCTGTTGGTCCGGCACTCGGTCAGCACGGCGTAAACATCATGGCATTCACAAAGGAATTCAACGAAAGAACAAAGAACGATATCGGCATGATTATCCCTGTTGTTATCACGGTTTACGCAGACCGCTCTTTCTCTTTCATTACCAAGACACCACCGGCAGCAGTTCTTATCAAGAAGGCTTGCAACATCAACAGCGGTTCGGGCGTTCCGAACAAAACAAAGGTTGCAAACATCACTAAAGAACAGATTCAGAAAATCGCTGAACAGAAAATGCCTGACCTCAATGCAGGCTCTCTTGAATCAGCTATGAGCATGATTGCTGGTACAGCTCGTTCAATGGGCGTTGTAGTCGTTGACTAATCAATTTTTTGAATGATGAAAGGGAAATTTTTTCCCGTTCTGACTTCTCATGGTGGGAGGAAGATTCCGCTAACCGTTCTGCTATAGGCAGTGCGGTATTACCACTTAAACAGGAGGATATATAATGAAACACGGCAAAAGATATGTCGACAGTGCTAAAACTGTTGATTATGCAAAGCTTTACGAGTCCACAGAGGCTCTTGACTTAGTATGCCAGAACGCAAAGGCTAAGTTTGATGAAACTATTGAAGCACATATCCGTCTCGGCGTTGACTCAAGACACGCTGACCAGCAGGTAAGAGGTGCTGTTGTTCTTCCTAACGGTACAGGTAAGAACGTTAAAGTTCTTGTTTTCTGTAAAGAGGACAAGTACGAACTTGCAAAAAATGCCGGTGCTGATTACGTCGGCGGTATGGATATGGTAGAAAAAATCCAGAAAGAAAACTGGATGGATTTCGATGTTGTTGTTGCTTCACCGGATATGATGGGACTTGTAGGACGTCTCGGTAAGATTCTTGGTCCTCGTGGTCTCATGCCTAACCCGAAAGCCGGTACTGTAACCCCCGACGTTGCAAAGGCTGTTACCGAAGCTAAAGCCGGTAAGATTGAATACCGTCTCGACAAAACAAACATCATTCACTGTCCTATCGGTAAGGCATCATTCGGCGCTGGCAAACTCGAAGAAAATTTCAACGTTCTTATGGAAGCTATCGTCAAGGCAAAACCGGCTGCTGCTAAAGGTACTTACCTTAAGTCCTGTACAGTAGCTTCAACAATGGGTCCTGGTGTACCGGTTGCAACTACAAAGTACGGTGTTTAACTGAAAATATTAAAGACAGTCTTTTTACGGACTGTCTTTTTATTATGCCCTGAATAATAAAAATTCACATACGAAACACAAAAAGAGGATACCGAAGTATCCCCTTTTATATTATTATGTTTTAAAATCAACCTAAGTTGCTTAAAACGTCGCCTTTAACAGGAAGGTCACTCTGATTAATGAGTTTGATACCAACACACTGAATAGCAAGAGCATCGCTCGGTGTGATACCGCTTTCGCCGTTGTCAACAACGTCTGCATTAAGCTGACCCTGTGCAGAAATCTTATATTCGTCAGGATTACTGATGGACTGCATGATAAGAACAGCGTCAGCAAGAGCTACTTCGCCATTGCAGTCAGCGTCGCCCCAGAGAATCTTGCTCGGGTCTGCATTGCCGTCATCNGGTTTTGTTGTCGGGTCTGNATCCGGCTTANTCGGCTNCTGTANATCCTGATTNCCGTCAGCCTTNGCAGCTTCAGCGTTCATGTAGGAAGAAATCCATACGAGTGGTGAGTTCCAGTTGATNGTGATTTCGTTTACAGACCATGCTTCAGCGTTATCAACGTAGCACTTCTGGTTNGCGAGTGTGCCTCTCTTATAGCCGAGACCGCCNATATATGGGTCTTGTAAGCCTGCACCAGGACCACCTGACATTACACCNGCNGGTACCTTCGGGAATGACGGGTCAACGCCGTTAGCCCAGAATCTGTGGTGTGGCCACTGGAGAGTTGTTCCCATTTCTGTATCACCGTAACCGGATACGTATGAGAAGTCATTACCGTTACGTCCGAAGATGTAGTCCATAGCTTCGGCAGTACCATTCATGTACTTAACTTCCTTTGTTGCGTCGTAAGCGTATGCCATAACGATAGCATTATTGATAACGAATGAGTTTGAACCCCACTCATAACCATTAATCTTAATCGGATTGCCCTGTTCGTCTGTACCGATATTAACAGGGTCAGTAAATGTAGCCGGAACGTATGGAATACCCATACCTTCTTTTTCCATCTGTTTAATGTACTCGTCAGCAACATTTGTGATAGCTCCTTCTACAGTTGCTCTGTCGGCATCGCTGAGTTTGTCGCTGAGGTAGAGTGTAAGTGTACCGAGACCGGCAGTACAGCCCCAGTTGAATGAACTGAATGAACCGTTGTTTTCACCACCGCCGAGGTTATATGTCAGGCTGAATGCCTTATCGTTANNNGATGTATCATTTGTGTTATTGTAAGCCTTGAGGTCATTNTAGTATGTGTCTTCGCCTGTTGTAGCATAGAGTTCGCAAGCTGCCCAGTACTTATCATCTTCAACGTAAGTATCACCGTAAGCACCNCCACCGATAGCCTGGTCCATAGGAGCATAAAGTGACTTTTCATTGTTAGCCTCTGAGTCTGTATAAGGTTTTAAAGCCTTGTTAGCAGCATCATAAGCCTTCTTAGCAGCGTCGAGACACTTCTTAGCGTAAGCGTCGTCGATACCTTCCCAGAGACGTGCAGCCTGTGCAGCAGTAGCAGCGAGGTTATAAGTAGCAGCATACGTCGGAGGCTTTACAATACGTACACAGTTTTCAAAACCTTCGTACTTCCATGAGTGGATAGCAAGACCGGTCCACTTGTGGTCGTGCATCTTGTGGTAAACCATGCCCTCATAATCTTTCCAGTATGGGTCATCAGATTTAACCATCATAGCGAGCATGAAGTCAAGTTCAACTTTTGCTTCGTCGAGGATGTTCGGAGCGCCGTTGCTGTTTTCAGGAATAAGAACAGCTCCCTTGTCGTCCCAGATAGCGTCTGTACCGTTCTTCTTGGACATTTCATAAGCGTTCTGGAGAGTCCATACAGAAATACCGCCGTTAACAACGTATTTACCATGGTCACCGGCATCGTACCAACCGCCTGTTACGTCAATCTGATACTGCGTGTCACCGTCAAATTCAGAACCGTATGCTTTCTGCCACTTGGACTGTACATATGCTTTGTCAGGTGAGTGACCGTATTCACTGTGTGCGAGTGAGGTCTTGTCGCCGTTTTCGATATACTGTGCTTCAATCGGAACACCTGAACGGTTCTGATAGAAATAGCTGATAGAATCTCTTACAAGTCCTTCGCTGTAGATATTTGTATCAATGCGGAAAGAGTGGCTTTCGTTCATTACGTAGTCAATACCGGTTACCCAGTTAGTCCACATAACCTTGTCGCCGTCCATTTTTGTATCGTAAGCACCTTCAACAGCACCGGACTTTGTACCGGATACACCTGTTGTATCCTTTACGAAGATTGTNTATACNCCTTCNTNTNTGAANTCNGAGAAGTCAAGGATATGTACAGTAGAACCGCTGTCCTTGTCTCTGTGTACAGTACCCATGTCCTTAATGTCATAATCGCCTGTTCTTGGTGTACCGGAGTTAATGTCTTCACCGAATACTGTTGAAGTACCAGTATAAACAGCCTTACCGGAAGAATCACGGATTTCAAATTCAAGAGGTGAAGAAGCGTCTGTTACATAAGATGCTTTCTTAGCGAGGTTCGGATAGTAACCAACCTGATTGAGACGTACATTTGATTTAGGTCTGATTACACCAAATTCATTAGTCTTGTCGAAGTCGTTTTCGTCACTTGTTGTGTCGATAAGCTGGAGGTTATCGAATTTAAGTGTAGACTTTTCCGGCATACCGGTATCGTTATTGCCGTACTTTCCGTTGTTGTTAGCATAATGGAAAGCCCATTCTGCAACGTCAAGAGATTCATTAGCAGTAAATGTGCTCTTGAATTTGAGAGTTTCGCCAGCCTTTATAGCGTATGGATTCCACTCACCTGCACCGAGGTCATGCCAGATTTCAACATCACCGGAGTAGTTACCGATTTTTGAATAAACGAAACCGTTAGCATCAGAAGTGATTTCACCGCTTACTTCGTATGTGTGACCTGCTACAATTTTAAGACCTCTGTGACGAAGCTGAAGATCCCATCTACCGTCGTCACCGTTCTGGTTTACGATATGTACATTATATGTACCGCCTTCAATGTCGAAAGTCTGTTTAGCCGGATTAGTTTCACAGGTATGCCACGGCAGACCAACGCCCTCATCGAATGTAGACTGACCTACCTGCATACCAGCGAATGCGCCCATAGGAGCGATTACGGCTGTAGCGGCTGAAACTGCCATAGCTGCTGCCATAAGTCCGCCGGTAATTTTTTTACCAAATGTCTTATGCATTTTAAGTGCCCTCCCTTAAAAATATAGGTTTAATTATAACGCAGTGCAGTGCGAACACCACGTTTATATCTGAAACATAGTAAGCGGTTGTCCGAAAGGACTTGCACCAAACCGTTTAACTTACCACTTTTATTATATTATATCCCGTAAAAAAAGTAAATAGCTTTTTGGAAATTCGTTGATTCAGCTAATATTGCTTTGCAGATTTTGTGCATATTTCACAATAACGGAAAAATTTATAAGTGAGACGAACTCCCTTATATTAAGAATATATGAATAAGTTATATTTATTTCAGATTTTCGAGAATACTCGGGTCAAATGGGAAACTGTCAATAATCTTGAGATTAAGACACTGTATAGCGAGGGCATCATTAGATGTAACTCCGTCACCGATATTGGAGACATCAGCATTTATCTTACCCTGTTCAGTGAGGGAATAAATATCTGCATTTGCGATACACTGCATTATTAAAACAGCATCGGCAAGGCTTACTTCGCCGTCTTCATTTGCGTCACCGAGAAGTGTTTTTCCGTCGCCTGTTCCGGACGGTTTAGTAGTATCGGTAGGTTTGGTAGTCGGTTGTGTGAGGTCAGGTTTAGTACCGTCGGGTTCAGTACCCCATACAAGAACGTCGTCAACGTACATAGTAATGTGTTCGTTGAGGGAATCAGGTTTTTTAAGGTCAGTAGCATCTTCAACACCTGCATATGACCAGTCATTAGACGGGTCCCACGCACCCTTAGTAGATTTGCCGTCGATAGCGTCCGGAATTGAAATTCTGAACTGAACTTCGTCTCTGTGTTCGCTCTGACCTGTAGGCTGTATAGCTCTGCCGTCCTCGAATTTTATTTCAACGTAATAAATATTACCGTCGTATTGTACAGGTTTTTCGGAGGCAGTCGCATAACCCTGTTGTCCCTCCTGATACTGCTGTGAACCTACTTTTACGGTAATGTCATCTACGGAAAGACCGGCGTCAATAAGTTCAGAAATATCGAAGTAATATCTGTACTTGATATTTTTTGCTACTCGTGTAGGCCATGCAGTATGATTCATAGCCCATGCTTTTATCTCTGTGTAACTGTCGCCGTGACCGTTAAGAACCGCTGCAATTTCCCATTCTGCCCACTTAGGAGTTTCAGTCTGTGGGAAATCCGCAAGAGTTTCACCGCCGTAATCGTCAATCATAGCACACAAAGCGGCAGTATATCCGGCGTTATAGTCGACGGCAACTTCTGTATACTGGAAATCAGAAACTTTATAATTTCCGTATTTACCCTCACTGTCCGGACCGCCTATCAATGCACCATAAAGAGTATGGGCGTATTCAGTCTGCCAGCCCTCAGAACTTTCTTCCTGTCCGAGTTCGTTCCAGTGGTCATCATGAATACCGGAAGCAGTTCTGTGATGTATCGCAGTAGGAGACTTCTCACCCATACCGAGTACATAACTTAAACCTTCCTCATTATCGCCGAAACAGTAATTCATCTGACTGTCAGCCCACTTGTCGTATTTTGCGGAAAGTGTAGCGTCGTCCTTGAAAATAGTATCGCTTGCGAGTTTGGCGAGCCATGCTGTATTAGTTGCATGACGTAAGCAACCCCATTGAGTAAGCCACGAAAGACCTTTAGAAGTTATTTTTCCCTCGAATGGTTTTGAATCCTCACCCATCCAGTATTTCAGATGTCGTGAAACATGGTCAATCCATTCCTGTTTACTGGTATTCTGTGCATAAAGCAATGCAGCCGCCTGTGTGGTATCGTCCCAGCACAGACCCCATGTATATTTTCTGTCATTTGACTGGTTTTCCGTCGGAAAGTTCGGGATATAATCCTTTTCGCATATGTCAAGGTACTTCTGTTCACCGGTAGCCATGTACAACCAGTTGGCAGCGTACATACAATCGTCAAGCCATGAGGAAGTGTTATACATACCGGACATACCGCCTATGTCTTTACAGTCTCTTGTCTTGTCGGCGAGTTCAAAGAGACTTACAGCGTGTTTGAGATATTCTTCAGCTTTTTCGGGTTGTTCGTCCTTGAAGATGATATAACCCTCAGCAAGACACGCAGCCGCAAGAGCTTCTACAGAAGCGTTTTCAATTTCGTCGTAAGGTCTTTCCCAGTCGTCGTTGTTGAGGTGATGTTTTCTGAGATAAACTTCAGCACTGCACCATATGTTGTGGTCAGTAGAACCGCCAGTGAAATCGCCGATAGTACCTACTACCTTGTCGCCCTTGTCGCAACCGAGTACGAAATCCATAGCCCACTGAATGTTATTACGGTAAGTTTCACCGAGACCTGCTTTGTCGACGGAGTCCTTGTACTGAATATAACCCCACGCCATAAGCGAAGCACTATAAGCATTAGTAAGATTGAATTTGAAATGGTCACCGGCATCGAACCAACCACCAGTAACAACATCAGTTTCGTTGCCGTCCTCGTCAACCATGGAATCGGCACGCCACGGAACACTGTTCCATTCAGGCAGTTTTCCCGACTGTTGTACTTCATAGAAAAACATGGATTTCTGAAGTGCTTCGGCGTAGTTGTAATTCGATTCAGCTTTTGCGGTAACGTTACCGGCTGGCATATATACGGCAAGTCCGGCGGAAAGTGCCAGTGCTGATGCCATAGCGGTAATTTTCTTTAAAATCATAGATTTTAACCCCTCTCTGTTGGATTAGTATAATTTAAATATACATTATTTATTTTAATTTGTCAATAATATTCTGAAAATTTTATGAATTATCCCATTCATGAATGAGTTTTCCGTTTATTCTCAGAGTGGCATGACGTATAACATCAAATTTTTTCAGTTTGTCAAGAAGTTTGTAATAACCGTCAATAATTTCATTTTGGTCATCTGAATGAATACTTTCACACGGATAATTTACATCCGCACTGACATAACCCTTGTAATCCTGCCATTCATATTTTGTATCATTCCATTCAGCGTGAAGAAAACCTTTCCAGTTTTCGCCGTGGACTGATTTAAGAACGCCATTATTATTATGATTTTCCGGTATGAAACAGAACAGTTCATTATTATTTTCAATATAAAGCCGTCCGCACTGTGAACACTGATAGACAGTTTTTGTCATACCGGCGAGTTCACATAAAAAATCACATATCAGATTATTCTTGTCGGGATTATCGGATTTTATCATTTCTTCTGTCCTGTTAAAAAAATCGTCTTCGTCCTGGTCAGGAATAATACTACCCTTATAACTCAGAAAATCCGAACTGTCACGTATTATATGTCCACATCTACATTTTAACCAACTCATAAATTTTTACCTTTTTTAATAATGTCAAGGGTCATATTATCGTGATTTCCGTCATAGAATTTATCAATAATCTTACCGAAAATTTCTTCGGACGGGTCAGCCATATGAAACAGTGTCATACATGAACGTACTTTCATGGAATCCGTATAACCGAATATATTAACTGCCGTATCATTCAATGAAAACATAGTTTCTGAAATTTCAATAAGCCTGCTCCGGAGTAATTCATTTTCAAGATACTTTTTTGCTTCGTCAATATCCTTTATTCCGTAATATTCCGCTGTAGAACTTCTTCCCAGTCCGGAGAGTTGCGGAAATATATACCAAATCCAGTGTGATTTTTTTCTGCCGTTTTTTATTTCATTCAGAGCTATGTTATATGAATTTTCCTGTGCTTTCAGAAATCTTTCCATAAAAAAACTCCTTTGTAAAAAAGGACTGCACGGAAATGTACATCCCCTTGATTTCATAGCGGATAATTATTCAGCTTCTTCAGTGTCTTCAACGTCACGGATAGAAATGCTTACTCTCTTTCTGTCTTCTTCGATATTTGTAATCTTTACGGTTACTTCGTCGCCGACTGAAAGAACGTCTTTAACGTTTTCAACTTTTCTGTTGGCGATTCTGGAAATGTGTATGAGACCGTCAACACCGTCGATAATCTGTGCGAAAGCTCCGTAAGCTGTTATGGAAACAACAGTAACATTCACAACGTCGCCGACTTTGTAGTTATTCATGAAGATTTCCCAAGGGTTTTCTTCAGATTTTCTGTGACCGAGTGAAATTCTGCCGGATTCTTTGTCAAGGTCTTTGATGTATACTTCGAGAGTATCGCCGACACTTATAACTTCGCTGGGGTGTCTGAGTCTTCTCCATGAAAGTTCGGAAATATGTACCATTCCGTCAATACCGCCGAGGTCAACGAATGCACCAAAGTTTGTAATTGACTTTACAGTACCTGTGAAAGTGTCGCCAATGCTTGTATTTTCCCAGAATTTAGCTTTAGCTTCTTCTTTTTCGGCGTTCTGTACAGCCCTTACAGAGCCGACAGCTCTTTTTCTGCCCTCAGTAACTTCAATAATCATGAACTTTACTTTTTTGCCCTTGAGACTTTCGAGTTCTTCGCCTTTTGCGAGACCTGCCTGAGATGCCGGAATAAATACTCTCACGCCGTAAATGTTAAGAGTAACGCCCCTGTTCACGATGTGCTGTACAACACCTTCAAGAACAGTGCCTTCTTCCTTAGCCTTGACAATTTTTTCATAACCTGCCTGTTCGTCGACTTTCTTCTTTGAAAGGAAAGCAACGCCCTCACCGTCTTTTACCTGACCTACAATAAGGTCAATTTCGTCTCCGATACTTACAATATCAGACGGTTTTTTTGTCAGGTCGTCTGTAAGGTCTTCAAGTGTGACATATCCGGTGTGTTTAGTACCGAGGTCAACTACAACTTCTGTATTGTTTACAGCAACTACTGTAGCCTTTACTTTATCTCCTGTACGAATTTTTTTGAATGACTTGTCAAGTAACTCCTGAAAGTTTTCCTCTTCCTGAATAGTTTCCTTTTCGATTTCTGCCATTTTGGTTAGTACCTCCTTAATTATATAAGCCGGAGTAGAAGCTCCGGCAGTAATGCCGATATTTTCAGCAACGGGAATGTCAAGGGATTCAAGTTCCGCTGAATTTTCTATATGATAAGTTTTACAATACTTACTGCATACATCATATAGCTTGACAGTATTTGAGCTGTGTTTGCCACCGACTACAATCATAATATCGGACTTCATAGCAAGTTTACAGGCATCTGACTGCCGTACATCCGTAGCGTTACAGATTGTATCAGATATAACAACAGGTATATCCGGCGGAATTTCCTTTAAACAATTTTCCCATACTAATATATTATACGTCGTTTGTCAATGGTTATAACGCATTTTTCTCACAAAAAAACGCACGGATTTGCCGTGCGTTTAACGTTGTGTTCAGCCTAATAATTCGTTGTAGAATTTGACGTATTCTTTGGCGCTGTTGTTCCAACCGAAGTCGGTGCGCATTGCCCTGTCCACGAGCCCTTCCCATTTGTCGTGATAGTGTGAGTACAAACCGATAGCGCGGTTTAGTGCGTTTAACAAATCGTCAGCGGCGTAGCGCTCAAACTTATAGCCGTTGCCGAAATCGCCGTTGTATGCGTCGACAATGGAATCTTTTAGTCCGCCCGTTTCGCGCACTATGGGTATAGTGCCGTATCTGCACGCCATCATTTGGCTTAAGCCGCAAGGCTCGCTTCGGCTTGGCATCAAAAACATGTCCGCGCCGGCATAAATCTTGTGCGACAAATCCTTATTAAACTCGATAAGCGCGCGCATTTTGCCGTCGTAAGCTTCCTGCATGTGCGTAAAATACTGCTCGTATTCCCAATCGCCCGTGCCGAGTACAATTACCTGAACGTCGCGCGACAAAAGCTCGGGCAGAGCCGCTTTCACTATATCCAAACCTTTGTGTGACGCAAGCCTGGTTATCATTGCTATAACGGGCACGTCTTGCCTTACAGGCAACCATAACTGCTTTTGCAGTCCCGCTTTGTTAATAGCCTTGCCTCTTTTATCGGTAACGTTATAATGTGCGTAAAGAGCTGGGTTTGTTTGAGGATTATACGTATCGGTGTCTATGCCGTTAAGTATGCCGCGTAGCTTGTGAGCATTACGTACCAAATCGCCGTCCAAGCCGTGCGAATATTCCATTGTCATTATTTCCTTGGCATACGTCGGACTAACCGTACTGACCGCGTCCGAATAGTCGATTGCGGCCTTCATAAGATTGATTTCGCCGAAGTGCTCCAAGCTTCCGTATTCGCGGTCTGGAATGCCGAAAACGTCCTCTATAATACTGCGGTTGTACCAGCCCTGATATTCTATGTTGTGAATGGTAAACACCGTTTTTATGCCGCCGTAGCCGTCGCGGTACATATAAAACAGCTTATAGTATATGGGCACGAGCGCGGTTTGCCAATCGTTGCAATGTAAAACGTCGGGCATAAAGTCAAGGCGCGGAAGCAATTCCAATACCGCACGGCAAAAGAAAGCAAACCGTTCGCCGTCGTCGCCGTGACCGTATAATCCACTGCGCTTAAAATAATACTCGTTGTCTATAAAGTAAAAGACGGTATTACCCTCTTTTATACGGAAGAGTCCGCAATACTGGTGCCTCCAGGACAACTCGACAAAAGTCCAGCATACAAATTCCAGATCCTTGCGTCTGTTCTCGGGAAAACTTCCGTAAAGCGGAAGAATGACGCGAGCCTCGTAATCGTCACTGTTATTTATAGCACGCGGCAGACTGCCGAGCACTTCGCCCAAACCGCCCGTTCCCGCAAACGGAAAAGCTTCAGACCCCACAAACAAGACCTTGCGTTTATTGCCGTGTGCTACGGATTTAGAATGAGTCTTTTTAGGTTGTGCGTCTTTATTTACCGATTTTGCGGGCTTGCTTTTTGTCGACCCTGCCGTCTTTTTTTCAGCCATTATAATACTCCTTTGGACTTAAACTAAATCACTGCCGATTTAGCAATAAAGTACGGATGCGTGTGGTGCCCGGAAAGCGTTCTGCCCTCGAGTATGGTGACAAGCTTGTCCGCAATCACGCAGTTAAGACTGCTGTTCCTTCCGATAACCGAATCCTGAAATACGATTGAATTGGTTATTTTTGCACCTTTGGCGACTTTAACGCCGCGGAACAAAATGGAATTGCGTACCTCGCCCTCTATTACGCAACCGTCGGCTATAAGCGAATTACACACAGTTGCCGAGCCGAGTATCTTACACGGCGCACTGTCGCGAACCTTCGTGTAAATATTGGCGCCGTCACGGTAGAACAATTCATCGCGTATGTCCTTATTCAACAGCTCGAGCGAGTGCGAATAGTAATTTCCGATACTGTCGATATTGGCAAAATAGCCCGTCTGCATATATCCGAAAATTCGGTATTTATCCGTTTCGCGCGCCAAAACGTCTTTGTTAAAGCTGTTATAATTGAGCTCCGCCGCATTCTCGATCAAATAAAGCAGGAACTTGCGATTCATAACGAGTATGTTAGCAAAAACCGTGCGTTCCCCGAGTTCTTTGTCGGTATTGGTTACTTTTGTGACTCTGCCGTCGGCCGCCATTTCCACGATCGTACGCGGCTTTTGGTTAACAAGCTCTTTATTCCTTACGACGATAGTTATATCCGCATGGTTATTAATATGCGACTGAAGCACGTCGGAAAGGTTGATGTTGCAAACGTTGTCGCAATCGCTCATTACTACGTATTCTTCGTCGGAATGCGAAAGGAACGAACGAATGTTTTTTATTGCGCTAAACCGCGATTTGATAGGATTCATATCGCCGTTGCCGTACGGCGGAAGCATTATAAGCCCGCCGTTTTTGCGCGACAAATCCCAGTGCTTGCCGTTGCCGACGTGGTCCATAAGCGATTGATAATTGGTGTGCGTAATAACGCCGACCTTGGTTATTCCGCTGTTGACCATATTGGACAAAACAAAGTCTATCAGTCTAAATCCACCGCCAAACGGCACCGAAGCAAGCGAACGCACCTTCGTGAGCTCGCCGACGTCTTTATCGTGCAGGTTACCGAATATAATACCTAAAGCCTTCATGTTAGTTAGCCCCCTTTTCCATTATTACGCCGGACTTGATTTTTGCGCCCTTAGCGATAACGGTATCGCGACCTATAAGGGTGATGTGCGCTTTGTCGGACGCTCCGTCGCCTATTAAGGTATTGTCGCCGATAACAACGTTTTCGTCGACCATGGTGTAATTCATCTTAACGTTTTTACCGATAACCGAGCCTTGCATAACGACGCTGTTTTCTATCACAGCGCCCTCGGATACGGTTACGCCCTCGCCGATAACCGAATTGATTACCGTGCCGTAAATCTCACAACCGGTAGTCATTAACGAATTGACAAAATTGCCCGTTTCGCCTATGTACGACGGAGGAAGCGGCTCGTTACGCGAATAAATCTTAAATGCAGGATCGTCAAGGTCGAACGCAGGCGTACTTCCCAGCAAATCCATATTAGCTTCCCAAAGGCTCGTAACGGTACCGACATCCTTCCAATACCCGACAAACTGGTAAGCAAATACGTTGCATTTTGCCTTGAGCATTTTGGGTATGATGTTTTTGCCGAAGTCGTTTGCGGATGTCTTGTCGGCGGCGTCGGCCATTAGTTCGCGAACAAGCACGTCCTTTTTGAAGATGTAAATTCCCATGCTTGCGTGATTGCTTTTGGGCGCCTTGGGCTTTTCCTCAAATGAACTGATACGCCCGTCGGCCGCAAAATCCAGTATGCCAAAGCGGCTCGCCTCATCGTGCGGAACGTCGATAACCGAAATAGTGCAATCGGCATTATGCGCGATGTGTTCTTCAAGCATTTTGGAATAATCCATTTTGTAAATGTGATCGCCCGACAGAATAAGCACGTGGTCAGAATCGTATTCATCCAAAAAATGCATGTTTTGGTAAATCGCGTTTGCCGTGCCCTTGTACCATTCGCCGCCCTCTTTGGCTTGATACGGCGGCAGAGTATGCACTCCGCCGTAGCTTCTGTCCAAATCCCACGGCTCGCCGTTGCCGACGTATTCGTTTAGAATAAGCGGTTGATACTGCGTGAGTACGCCAACCGTATCGATACCCGAGTTGGTGCAATTACTCAGCGGGAAATCGATAATTCTGTACTTTGCGCCAAACGATACCGCCGGCTTTGCAACGCTGTTTGTCAGCGCAAAAAGTCGCGTACCCTGTCCGCCCGCCAAAAGCATGGCAATACATTTTTTCTTTTTCATGATTTCTCCAAGTAAGCGTTGTCGCTTAATACTTAATTCAACATAATTGTAGCACAATTATAAGAAAGATACAATAAAAATCTTGCTTTTTCTTAAACAAAAAAATAGGATTTAAATGTTATTGATTTAACAATTCCTTGATTTGTTCTTCCGA
>JAAVHK010000005.1 GCA_014799765.1 Ruminococcus sp. | reverse complement strand
GCCAAATTTTGTGTGTAGGCTACACAAACTATTAGAAGTTTTGTATAATTAACTCCTTATAAAAACCCTCAGAAAGATTGTTCTGCCGTCTGACCTGAATGATTTTGAAATCCCGATAAAGTTCACGGATTTTTTCATTATCGTTGTATGAGAGGATAAACCGCCCTTGAATTTGGCTTAAAATAGCCTTTAAGCGTTCGTGGTCTTCCGGCTCGAAGCGATTATCATAGTATCTTTCAGAGTTGTTGTAGGGAGGATCACAGTAAAATAACGCCTCATTACAGTCATATTTTTTAATCAGTTCATAGAAGTCAAGATTTTCAATAACGACATTTTCAAGACGCTTTTCAACGATTTCCAGACAGTCCGCCGAAAGATTCCGTGGTTGACCGCCGAAAGTACGCATATTCGCCCCGAAACTCAGACGAGCCACGACAAAAAACATACCGGCACGCTGAATATCGGTCAGTCCTGGAAGTTCCATTTTTGCCTTTAATTCGCCGAAAAACTGCCTTGAATTGAAATAGCCTGAAATTTCCCGTTGAAGCTCCGCACGGTGAAATTTCGCACATCTGAAGAGGTTGACGAGACCGCCGTTGAGGTCATTATAAATTTCCGTTTTGGCGTGGCGTTCACGGTGGAAGAGTACCGACGCCCCACCGCCAAAAACCTCGATATATCGCTGAAAATCGTCAGGAAATCTTGAAATGATTTTTTTAGCGAGAAGATTTTTTCCGCCAATCCAAGGGATAAAACTTTTAATAAAAATCGCTCCTTTATTATACAGATTGTATAAATTAATTTCCGTGTTCGATGCCCATATTTCCGAAACCTCCGGTACTGCTGAAACCAATTTCAAGAGTTTGTCCCGATATACCGTCTTTTACGGTATGCGTAATATGTGCGTCAAAAGATATATTCAACTCTTCGTCGAATATGCGACCCCTGTCGCCTACATTGTAACGTGGATTGTTGGAAAACTCCGAAAAATCGGGATTATTACGCAAATCTTCAAGGCTGACCTCGTAGGAAATCTGCGGTTGCATATGCAGACCAAAATATTTTTTTGCCTCATGCCCGAGAAGATTGAAGTCAGTTTCCGTGTAATTTTCGCCGAAATCGACGGTCTGAGAGCGTACAATATGATGCGGAATGCCGTCGTGGACGTCCCAGAAAACGCTTAAAGCCGAGCCGAACTGGTCATAAACCGTAAAATGCGTGCAGAGGGCGGAAGTTTCGGTTTTTTTGGTAATTTTTTTAAGATTAAGCCCCATTCTTATGTCAAAAGAATTTTCCAAATGATTTTCCATGTGTTCATTAATCGAAAAATAGAAGTTATTTCGGTACAAATCGCCCCCGAAGTTCGCCGTGAAACCGTCCGAACCGAGAATCATTTCAAGAGGGGTTGTACCATTTTTAAGGGGTCTCCACTTGTTAGCAGTCACTAACTCCATATCCACGCCGATGCCCTCAGAAGTGAGGTCAGAATTGGTTTCAAACCTGTAAATCGTATCATTGGTACGGGGGTTAAAAGTCGAGTTTGCAAGGATATTCCGTAAAATTTGCGTGCCGTCCGAACCGGCGATTTCAGCGTTCGGATAAATCCAGCAGTCGTTTAATTGGTAGAATATATGTTCGGCGAAAACGGTCACCGTGGTGTGCGTGTATGTCACCGTACGGATGACAAAAAGTTGACCAAGCACTTTTAAAATGTTAAATTCCACCAGATATCGCCATTTTCCGTTGTCGTCCCGTGGGTGTTCGAGGGTCACAGACCAGTCAGCGTTAAAATTTTCGGTGACCGTGCAGGAGATGGGCGTGAGGATTGCCAGCCCGTTATTATCAAAATTTTGCTGTGCGGTGTGCATGGCGTGGACCGTGATGTAATCCGGCTGTCTAACGTGACGTATAAAAGGCTTAAAACAGGGAAAAATAAGATGTCGTGGAATATCGGGGCTTAAAATATCCATTCGCCAGAGTGCGTCGGGATAGGGATAATATATAGATTTTTCAGGAACAAGAGGGCATTTTTTGTTGAAAATTCTGAAATTTTCGTCCATTTCCCACGACAGAATTTCTGTCCGGAAGTCAAAATTTTTCAGAAAATAGTAATAATATGACGTTTCCAGACTGTCATCAGGGTAGATTGTCGGGCTTCCGATGCAGACCGTGAAACGCATATACACCGCCCACGTGTAAGCCGAGATGTCAACGCCGTTTATTGCCGAAAAATCGGCAATAAATGTATGTTGGGCGTCATAAATATAGACGTAACAGACCGGTGTGCCTTTATACTCTGAGTATAAATATTGTTTCGTGGTTTTGTCGTAAAATTTTTCAACAAATTCCGGAACGCCCTGTATTTTCTGAGTTCCTGCCGGTATTTCGATAAAATCCGTGCGTAACCTTGTTTTATCGTCGATTTCTCCGGACGAGCTGAGACTTCCTTGTACAAATTTTAAAATTTTAATCAACTCCAATCGGGAATCTTAAGGAATTCAAATAAGCCGGATTTCTGAGTTGTTCGGGGGTGCATGGCTGGTGATTTCCGTCGCCGGAAGCGGTCATTTTGTCCGAATTATAGACCATTACGCCCTTTCCGGAGTATTCGGCGGACTGATTGGAAAAGAGGTCAAAAAGGTTGTAGCCGGATGTGGAATTTCCGCAGATTATCGGGTTTTCTGCGTGAATTTTGCCTGAAAACCGGCTGTTTATGATGTTTTCTGTGGTCAGGGTGACGGTCGGGGCGACGACGTCAAGAATCACATCGGCGTGCCGGATTGTATGGTTTGTAATCGTGAAATTGCCCGAATTTACGGCAATATTGGCGGAACTCTCATGGAAATGGGCGTTAGTAATCCGGCACTTGCCTTGACACTCGATTTTTCCCGAAATTACGCAGTTTTTGAGGGTTGAGAAATTGGAATAATTCGCCTCAAAATTCAGAAGAACGGATTCATAAGACGGAGCAGGCACAAGCCAGTAAAAATTTTCGAGAATGAAGCCGTCGAGAGTTTTTCCGGCAGACCCGAAAGACAGCGGATTACTATGCATTGTGAACAAATTCACGAATTTCCAGCCGTTGAATTTTGTATATCTTGAAAAATTAATTGCCGTCGTGAAGCCGTGAGGTTGGATTTCGTTAAAATCAATAACTTTATTTTTTGCATTTCCGTCCCACTCGATGTACGCCGAAGTACTGTAAATTTGCCTGTAATCCGCCCAATTGTCGACAATATAGGGGTCATTTTCGATACCGCTTCCGGTCATCAGTAGCACCTCTCATTCTTCGATATTTCGACGTTTTTGACGTCTCCGCCCCACGAAACCGTATTTTCACCGACGGTGAGCAGGGGATATTTTCCGGAAGTCTGGTTGTAGAAAAGCTGATTTCCAGAATAGGTTATAAATTTTGACGAATCAATAATTATTTCCTGATTTTCGGCAAGACCCTTTACTTCAAAGATTTGGTTATTTACATTAACAAAAATGTCGCCGGTCCCGACGATGCGAAAAATCGGCTTGCTGTAGCGGGTACCACGGTTGACGACGATTGAATTATTACGCAGGGAAATTGCCGGATTTTCGGCAAAATATCGGAACGGGGCAAGTCTGAAGTTAAGTTTGTAGCGGATTTTTTCGCCTCTGAACAAGTTTTCCGGACTATCAAGGGATAACTGCCGGATTTTGTAGTAATATCGGGGCAAACGGCTGATTTCAAGGGTGCGTGCGTCGGATAGGAATGAATAAATATCGGTATTATCAAAATCATTTCTGAAAGTATAAAAAGTAATGGAATATATTATGTCATCAAATATATTGTCGGGGAAAGTAATATCTTCGTCCGCCCCGACCTGATAGGTAGTGTAGCGTTGCTGGGCCATGGGCGGAACGGCGGGCGTGTCAACGTAAATTTCGACGGTATAACTTGAAATTCCGTTAATTTTAAACCAGTCTTTCGACCTCAAAACTGCACCCCTCCCGTGCCTCTGTTGATGCGTGTCTGCCGTGCCTGAAGGCGTTCGGCGACCGCATTTATGAATTTTTCGGTGTCGTAATCCGAAGAAAGTCGGAAACCGTTTTCGAGTGTCAGATTGATGTTTTCAACATTGGTTGTGTGTTGATTTTCCGCATAATATCGGGGAAAATTCGACTTCACAACATAGTCTGATGTATCATAATCCGGTGCAAATCGTGGAAGTAAAATCGACTGAATGTTGTTTAATTGACTTGTGTCTATTTTTATTTCGGCATCGATTTCAGCCGGAATTTTCACGACAGATTCATGAAAAGCGTCGTATAATTGACTGATATCGGGTTTTTGCAGGTCAAAATTGACCGGCATTTCAGCGACGTATTCGGGTAAATAGTCGTATAATCGACTGGTGTCGGGTTTATGGAAGTCCAGATTGACCGGCATTTCAGCGACGTATTCCGGTGAATAGTCGTATAATTGACGGTCATCAATTAATTTGGTTTTTACTGATATTTCCGGCTTGATATCGGTAAATGCAGTGTTTGGTTGCGGAATATCGACGGGTACACCGAGAGTTTTTTTAATTGACTTAGCAATACTTTGTGTTTCTCCGATAATAGATTTTTTATTATCTTTAATGCCTTTAGTAAAAAGATTTATCATATCGGGTGCGAAAGTATGAAAATTTGAAAGCGGACCTTTATCAGGTTCAGAAAAGCCGATATACTGGGCAATTCCGGACGCAATATTTTTAATTTCTTCAATTAAATGTTTTGCCTTATCCTTTACGCCGTCGATAAAACTTTTAATCATATCCACGCCGGAATCATACAAATCGCCGATATTTGCCTTAATTTCGCCCATAATTCCGCCAGCAATGCTCGCCAGTTCGCCGAAAAGACTTTTAATTCCACGAATCAGGGAGAGCAGGATTTCTTTTCCGCCGTCGCCGATAATTCGCAGATTTTCGGGATTTATGAGGAATCCGCCCAGCGTTGCGATTATTTCAATTCCCGAATTGACGATTTTTGGCAGATTTTCGGCGATTATGGTCACTATGTTGTCGACGATTTTCGGCACGGCTTTCAGCAATTCGGGGAGGGCGTCGACGAGTGCCTGTGCCAATGTCACTATGATGGACAGTCCGGAGTTGACAAGGCTTCCGAGTGTTGACGGATTTGTTAATATGTCTGCAATTTTAATTATTATCTGTGTGACCGTCGGTACAAGTGAGGGTAAATTTTCGGCTATAAACAGGCTTAAAGTTTCTATAATTTCTACAGCGGATTCAATCAGCAGTGGCAGACTGTCAATAATTCCGTTGGCGATATGTACAATAATATCCAGTGAAACCGATAGAATTTGTGGCAGATTGTCAGTAATGGACGTGCTTATGAATGTTATAATCTGGTTAGCGGAATCAAACAATTCCGGAAGAAATTCAACGAGAGTATTTNCAATTGTTTCGATGATTTTTGCCGTAGAATCGGCAATTTCCGGCAATGATTCAATGAGGGCTCCGCCTAAAATTCCGACGGTTTCTGCGATGACCGTCACGAGAGACGGCAGAATTTTTGCAACAGAATCGACGGCAACGGCAAGAATTTCCGCTATATTTCGGGAAATTTCCTCACCGCCGGAGCGTAAACCGGTAATAATCGAAAGAACCATTTCAACGCCGGCGGAAATCAGCTGAGGTGCGGAATTTTTCAGAAAATCGGCGATTTTTCCCAGTATTCCGGCAAATTCCCCTACTGCCGTACCGGCATTCTGAGATATTCCGGCGACAAATTCTGTGATGAGTTTCACGGCGGAATCGGCGATTACAGGCATATTTTTTAACAAAATTTGTTGAAAAGCTTGTGTTAAAGAGGTAACAATTTTTACTATTTCCGGTATATATTCGATAATTTTTTTAATTATATCGTCGATTGTAGGCTGAATCAGCTTTACAAGACGTATCATAGCGGTGTCAAAATTTGCCGATTTTAAGGCAAGTGTGACCCTTTCAAGCCCTTTCGTTCCGGTCTGGACGGCGTCACGGAGAGCAGGTGTGACCTTGTCGGAAATTGAAATTTTCACGCCCTCAAGAGCGGACTGAAAAAGCGTCACATCGCCGGCGAGATTGTCAAGCTGAGTGTCCGCCATAGCCTTTGCGGAGCCGTCAGAATCGGCTATTTTTCGGGATAAATCGTCGAAACGGTCGCCGACGTTCGATAGCAGAGCCTCAGCGGATTTGAGGTCACGGGCGTTAAAAATCGTGGTCAGAACCTGGTCTTTTTCCGCCTGAGTGGCGAGACCGTTCATACCGGCACGGAGTTCGAGGAAAACGTCGTTCAGAGACCGCATATTTCCGGCTTGGTCATAGAGCGAAACTCCCATAGAATCGAGCATTTTCGAGGCTTCGGTGGTCGGTGAAATCAGCGAATTTAGCATATTTCGCAGAGCCGTTCCGCCCTCCGCCCCCTTGATGCCGTTATCCGCCAAAATTCCCAGTATTACGCCTAATTCCGTGGTTCCGCCATTCAATTTTTTGGCGGTTCCGCCGACGGTCAGAATCGCTTCGCCTAGCTGTGCCACCGAGGTGTTCGAGTTCGCCGAGGCAGCCGCCATTTTATCGACTAATTCGGCGGTTTCGTCGAGTGTGAGACCCAGTGCGGACTGCGAATCCGTGACCATGTCCGAGGCGTCGGCGAGCGAAATTCCGCCAGCTGAAGCCAAATTCAGCACGTTCGGAAGCATGGACATTGAAGTTTCGGCATCGTAACCGGCGAGTGCCATGTAATTGAGGGCGTCGGCGGATTCGGTGGCGGAAAATGCCGTGGAATTGCCCATTTCAAGCGCAAAATCACGCAGACCGGCTACTTCTTCAACGGATTTTCCCATCGTGGCGGCGACCTGTGCCATGCTTTTATCGAAATCCGCTCCGGCGGTGACCGATTCTTTCAGAAAATCGACGCCTATCGAGGAAATGTTTTGTACAATCTTAACAGTATTGTTGAAAATTTCTGTGACTTTCGCCGGAATTTCAGCGAGGAATCCACCAACCGTTCCGGCGATATTTTTAAAAGATTCGCCGATTTTAGACGGAATTTGTTTAAGCGACGTTCCTATATGTTCTGTCATGTTTGCGACGTTTGACTTTGTATCGTCGACAAAATTTTTTATCGGTTCACCGTCAGGAGCGGTCACTTCCGGAGCAGGTGTGCATACCTTTAAATTATCAAATATCGACGCAAAACCCTTTTTCGCCTTGCCCAGATTCTCTTCAAATTCCCTTAAATTCAGCGAAATTTCCGCCTGAAGCTTGAATACTTCCACGGATATTTCCGCACCTCCCGACTTTTTAGACACGTATCTGTTTTATTTTGCGATAAGTCCGGCATTTGCCGTAATATCGGCAATAATCTGATTTACAGATTTATTTTCCGGTGGTTTATATGACAGAATTTCATTAAAAGTTTTAGCCATAGTATGCCCACCGGCGAAACGTGCAGTATTTTCAGCGATAACTTTCAGACAATTACAGACATAATTCTGATAGATAAACTGTTNATTTTTATGTTTTATAAAATAAAATATGTATTGAAATAAGTAATCTGTACCGAAAGTTTCAAGTTTAGACAAGTCAATATTTATCAGAGCATTTTTGAAATCTTCTGTAAATTGAGAAGCGTAGTAAAAAAACTGACCACTCTTTTACTATTAAAAATATTGACAAGNTCAATAATGCCGTCTTCGTCGCCGTTTTCGGCGTCAAGTCGGGAAAAATCGTCGCCCGACATGAAGCATAATTCGCCACATAGAGACATAGTTTCTTCAATATTATCGCCACATATATAACTTATAATTTCAAATATACTGTCAGAATTATCAGGGGCATTCCGGAATTTTTCCCTGATGCGAGATATACCGANAGTATAATTTTTGATTCTTTCGGCTATTTTCAGGGACTGGACGGCAAATTCTTTCGGGGTGCAGTTGGCAAGAGTTTTCATTTTAATACCTCCGTTTTCGGAAAAATTCAGTATTCTGACGAATTTTGNACAAATTCAGCGTCAGTTTTTGGTGATTTTATAAAAATTTCAAAGGGCGGTTCGTCGATGTTTTCGAGGTCATAATGCCCAGTAAACTCATAGGAGAACGTGCCTTTCCCGTCCTTCGACGACTGCCACTGAAAACCGCCGGTAGACAGTGCATTTTTGACATGAATCGCCACAAAACCGCCATTTTTAGCGGAATAATCGCCCACAAGCCAGATGTCGTGAAAATCGTCGTCGACGAGGGCGGTGCGTGGGATGATGTGGGAATTATCGGCGGACAAATCGGCGGCGGAACACAGCTTTTGTGCCGTTATACCGTCAATCGTGACGAAAGACCCACTCAGCGTGACGGTGTAGCTGGTAATCCGCTTCATCTGTCTGGTATTGCTCGGCACATTGTCGATATCCTCCCCAAAATCGCTGAATTCCGGCGTTGCGGAGAAGCTGTTACCGCCGGTCGTCGCACCGATTATGGCGGTTTTCTGGTATTCGCCGGTCTCCGGCTCGAAATCGGTGAGGAGGATACCGGCGTTAATCTGGATTGACTCGAAAGTATCGGGTCTGATTTGAGTAAATTTAGACATATTTTACCTCATTTCCGGTTAATTTTTTGTGAAAAATTCCGCCGAAAAGTTCAGAATTTTTCTTTTAACTAAATAGTCGCCCATGCTGACNGCAAACGGTGTGGCACGTCTGAGCCAGATTTTGCCGTCGGAGCAGGGAATCAGAACGCCACCGACGCCGATTTTTCGGGAAATTTCGTCGGTTTTGGCGTTGACTTCCGCCCACGATTGCGAACGGTACCACAGCGAACAGCAGAAATTGACGGTATATCCGAACGAATCGGTTTTAAGTTCGTACGTCAGATAGGGGAGCGGTGAATTTTCCGGCACGCTGTTTTCCTCGAACGCCGGAATCCCGAACGCCGAAAAATAACGGTATATAGCTTCAAATCGGTTCATTTAAAGTCCTTTCCTCTGCGGTGACCTGACGCATATCAAGTCCCGAAAAATCCGGCGTACTCACGGCATCAGACGTAATCCGGAAAAATTTTCCGTCACTTTTTCGTCTGATTAAATCATTGAATTTAAGTTCGATGTTGCGTCGNGTAGTGATAGTATAAGAGGCAGTTTTTTCCGATTTTTCGGCATTTTCAGTAAGTCCGGAGTGGTCACGACGGAGTACCGCTTTGAAAATTTTCCGGTCAGATTCCGTCAGAANGTGACCGCCCTGACCGTCGGAAATAACTGACGTGACAATATAACAGAAGTCCTCATAACTGTTATCGACTAAATTTATAAAATCACCTCTTAAATATATTGNGAAACTATATTATATTTCATTAATTTTTCTGTAAGAGTTCATAGCTTGCTTGATTTTACATTGCCAGTCTTGCATATATGACGGTGCAGAAGTCGGCAGAGAGTACGAATAACCGCCCCACGATTCCGCCGAATAACCCCGAAAATTTCCCGATAATTCGGCGATTTTAGCGTTAAAGCGTTCTACTTCCTCGCACAGATTTATGAAATCTGGTGGCACGTCCATGACCCATATCGAGCCTTTAAAAGTTTCATTTTTCAGACGTTTTAAATCATCGGAAATATTGCAGTACACACCATTGTTAAAAGAAGAGCCGGTAATTCTGAAATACTGACCTTGATTAATAAAATTGTTATTTAATATATTGTCGGGAATAGTATAAATATTGTAGAAAATATGGTTTTTATCGGTGAAAAAATTGTGCAAAATAGTACACATTCTTGTGATATCGGTCATAATTCAGTTTTTGTTACCGCTGAAATCAATTACTGCAATGCCGTCAATATATTCAGCCGTAAGAGATATGCCGGTGACAGTAATCAAATCGGAAACCATATTGTGATGATTTCCATTGACGTGGACAGCGATTAAATTCAGGTCACCGTCGGTGCGGAAATTGAATCCGGCTTTAGTAAAATCATTATCTGTGGCATCAATATATGACATGACAATATTTTCTGCCGGAGTAGCAATAATTTTACTGAAAGGCACCCTCGAACTGAGAAAAAGTCTCGAAAAACCGAGGAAATTTGAAATATAGGTCATACCGAAATCACTTTGAACAGTAATATTTGAAGCACCAAGATATCTGTAGGCGTCCAATGTATTACAAAATCCGATAATGCCGGAATAACCCTTGTCCATGTCCTCCCATTTGGTCTGAACCTGCCGGAGAGCCTCGGCGAGAGCCATCTGGAGATCAGTTTCAATGATTGATTTTGTAAGAGTACCGGTAAGTAAGAAACTTGTAAATCTATTCATTAAACGAGCTTCGAGCCGGTAAATCATATCGTCGTCAGCGGACTGAATTGCCGAATTATAGCCATGTTTGGCGATTGCTTCGAGTGAAACTCCGACAGCTTGCTTGTCAAATTCGAGTATACCTATCGGAGTAGTAGAGTATTCGATTTTGTTGTAAGGAATCGCTTCGCCCTCGCCGACGGCGGTGGCGTTCAGGGTGACAACCGCCGATTTTGCCGTGAGCTGAGTTCCGGCGGGGAGCTTTTCGAGGCGGATTGTTCCGAGCAATTCACGCAAAATGCCTATATCTCGGGTAAATCTGGACACGAAATCCACTTCCCTAACGGCTGTTAAATTAGTTGATTTAATTAAATTTTCCATTGAATTGACCTCCGTTAAATGCCGAAAATTCGGGGATTTTCGGCAATAAGAGCCTGTCTTTCGGCGGTATTTTTAATCTCCATAATTTTCTCCTTGGTCCAACTCTCGCCGGAGTTCGCCGGAGGGGTAGCGGGCGTATGGGATAAACTTTCAATTTTCGGCGTAAAATAGCTGAAATCGGCGTCCGCCTGAATCGCCGAAATGACCTCTTCCATGTTGGTCGGCGAACCGTCATCATCGGTCGTCAGACGGCTTGCGAAGTCGCTTTTATTGGCAATCAGTCGGGCGGAAGTGGCAGAATATCCCGATTTTTCGAGATTTTCAGTCAGTAAGTTCCGACGGTGAACCGCATCTGCCTGCGATTTCATTTCCTCAATTTCACGTTCCCTGACGGCGAGTTTTTGGCTTAATTCAGCGGTTTTTTCGATGTCATTCTGTAATTCGCCGAGTATCGCTGTTATTTTGTCTTCTTCAATGTCTAATGATACAAGATATTCTCGTGTTACCGACATATTTCAAACTCCTTTTTTGCCTGTTTTTCGGCAAATCTGATTTTTAATCATTAAAATATTTTTCAATCACGTTAATATATTCAACTTTATTGTCGTCAATGGCATTCCGCAGAAAATGAGTCGGTTTTATACCGTGAGTATAATGCCCTTTTCCATTCTTGTCAATCCACACCCACGGCGTTTTTCTGCCATTTATAGCGAAAATTCCGGTTCCGAACTCCACATAGATAGGGTAAGGTGCACCATTTGAGGTAAGATTCGTACCTATATATACGGTATTATCAATAACTTTATAAGTAAGACTTTGTCTTAACATACCACCGTGATATTTTTCGATTCCGGTAGATTCAGGCGTTCCGACGGGTGCATTTTCCCTCGCATGACCAACGGCACGCTGTCCGATTTCCTCAAGTGCGATGTCGAGTTTTCGCCTGATTTCAGCCAAAATCTGAGAAGTATTATCATTCATTTAATCACCCCTGTTTTAGTTAAATGAAAAAAATTTCTCAAAATCCTTGACAAATTCTGAAAAATATTATATACTTATAAAAAGTATGTTTTCAGCCTTGTGTGGTTGAGATTCCGCTATATATCGTCAAAAACCGGAACTGTGCAACATCTGCAATTGTAAACTTCCGCCGGATTTCCTTGTGGGTCGCCCGGATACTCCAGCCCATTTGAAAATTTTTCACCGATAGTGACAATTTGCCCATTTATCGCCTTGTGTGAAGTTCTGGTGTGTTTGTCATTTGCCGAAAGCCAGCGGTGTTTTAAAGTCATACCCATTTTCTGACAGCGTCTGTAACCGTCCATTCGTCCGGCATTCTGAGCGGTTGTGTACATTGTTGTAGCGGTTCGGGTTGCGGAAACACGGTCAGAATCTGAAATTTCCCCGATTCTTCGGGCGATTTCGTCGATTGATTCGCCGCTGACTATTCCTAAAGTAATGATTGAATTTATTTTCTTTAAATTGTACCGCCGGTCATGAGTTTTAGTTTTCGGCAGTAAATCGGGGTTTTCACGAATAAGAAGCCTGACTGCATCTTCATTGAAAAGCAGGAAATCAATGTCTGTCCGGAAACGCTCGCCGATTTTACTAATTGTATAATTATGGTTGAGCAGGTAAATTTCAGGAAGATTTTTCTGTATTATGTTGTTGGAAATCCGGTCAGTTTCGGTTAAAATTTCTGACAATTTATCAAGCCGATTTCGCTGATGAGGTCCGATAAGAAGTTTTTCCGTCAACCATTCCTGATACTCTTCTTGCGAAATTTTGCCGGTTTCAAGCCTTTTTTTGATATTCATGCTTTCGGAATCGGTATCCGGCATGACTTCTGTTAAAGAGTTACGGACTTCATTGTAAAGTTTTTTCAGTTCTTGAATAATTCTGTTTAAAATATCTTGCGTTGCAAGATATGCACTATCAAAAATCATTGTTTATATCCGGTGAATATTCGTCGATGAGACCGAGTGCCTCATAAATGAGACGAGTTGCCATTTTGTCGCCAATTTGTGGCGATATTGCGGCAATTTTCGTTACAAATTCGAGTTCATTTATGTTGTTCGGACGCTTGAAATGAAATGGTTCGTTTTCGTCAAAACCTTTAACTTTCAGACAACCACGGATAAATGCCGAAATATAGCGTTCTATCTCGTCGCACTTCAGGTTAAGATTTTCGTAAGCCGATTTTATGGCGACCGTCGTGATGTTCTGGGCGGAAATATTTTCCGTGTCGACGGCACAGAAATCTGTAAAGATTTGTCGACGCAAAACGCCTAATACCGCCACAAACGCCTCATGATTAGTAGTGATTTCCTCTTTTTTCAACTCTACGTCTTCAGGCGTATGGATAATCCGGCGATAAATTATGTCCGCCACTAAATTCAGGTCATCCTGCGGTGACATTCCCTCAGCGTTGCGGAGCGTCCAGTATACCGTGTTTGCGTCAATACAATTAACCAATCCCGATAAAACTACGTCATAGGCGAAAAGTTTCGCACGATTTCCGACGATTGACGACTGATTATTGATAAAACCCATAGGAATAATAGGAAAAGCCGAATAATTATTATCGTACGACAAAAATGTGCCCTCCGCCTGACTCCGATGCTGACATATTCGATACGGCGTTTTTTGGCTATATATCTGCAAATTTCCGGCGTTGTCGGTCTTGTATTCCGTGTAGCCGTCCGGCTCATAGAGGGTCGCTCGAAGCGGTTTTTCAGGCGAAAGTCTCCAGTAACGCACGCCTGCCCGAAGCGTACCATCGTCTTCATCACGGAGCGGAGCGAAAATCGGTTCATTTCCATTGACCTTGCAAGCGGAACACATAGGCAAAATTCCGTTATCCGTGACTAACCCGTACGCTTCGCCGTCGTTAGCGGCATAAATCAGGATTTGTTGCAATATATAGTCAAATTCAGCACCTCCGAGAGACTTTTTCAACGCTGTGTTGCTAAAGCTCACGCCGTTTCCGAGCTGATACGACACGAGTTGATTTATTAACAAATGGTAAATATTCGAGGTCAGTTTGTGATTCGGCGAGACGGTATCGGCATGGGCGTTGCCGTTCCTGTCGTAGACCACTTTTTTTATCGCCTCTAAATCGGGGTCAATTCCACGGTAAAAAAGTCCGGAAATCGCACCATTACGATAAATTTCGCTGTTTTCATGTTCAGATATTACATTTTGTATAAAACGAATTTTTCCCGAATTATCGCCGATTTTCTGCAAATCGTTATAGGTATACATTGTACCTCCTGTTTTAGTTAAAAGAAAAAAAATTCTTGAATCTCTTGACAAAATTGTAAAAACGGTGTATAATAATAATAAAAAAATGTGTTCTGAATCATGCAAATTTTGTAATAAAAGCGTATTTGGGGCGAGAATTAGCGAAATATCGGACTGCGTCCATGCAATGGTCATTGATTTTAAGCGGTGAATCTTTTTCCGGCTGGCTGGAATCCCACGAATAATTGTCGAATTCTTCTATAGTATGGGTGCATTTGTCGCTGAAAATTAGTTCTCCGTCGGCGAGCATTGAAGAAACTTTCGTTATACCCTCTAACACGTCGTTTTTTGCCGGTTTTACGGTAAACCCGTTGTGTCTGCACTCAGCTATCAGAGCGGTTGCGGAGGGGTCAATATAGACGATTGTTGGCTGAATGTCGCCTAACCATTTTCTGAGCTCCGTTGCAAGTTCCGATACGGTTTTCTGCCGATGGTTTTCACGCCCTGAGTAGTACCATTCGTTGAGACAAACCCACCGATTTAGCTTTTTTTCCCTACGCCATAGCAAAAAAACCGTTGCGTTCTGGATTCCGTAATCTGAAGAAACGTAGTAATCGCCGGAAGTTTCGGGCGTTTCGTGAATAATGTTAATGTTTTTATCAAACATATCGTAAATGAGACCGTCCGCCACTGACCACTTCCCGAGTATGTAGCGTTCGTAAAAAACGCCGGAATATAGCCTTTTGTAGCGGTTTTTAATATCATCGTCCAGTGCCGGATTGTCGTTCATTGAGAATTTCAGGCACAGGGCGTTTTTCCCATTACACTGCGAAATCCACGTTTTATAAAACCAGTGAGCCGGACTTTCGGGGTTGCAGTTGAACCATATGCGGGAGCCGGTCACGGAGCATCGGGCGATTGCTTGATTTACGAAGTTTTCCGGCATCAAGGTGACCTCGTCGAGCATCACGCCAGCGAGCGTAACGCCCTGAATCGTTTTATACGCAGAGTTATTACGACCGCCGAAAAAATAATAGCGGTTTGTGCCGTTTTTTGCCGGTATTTCGATAAAATTACGCCCCTGACGAATCGTGACAATGCCCTCAAGCCACTTTTTCATAGGCTCAATTATGTTCCGTCGCAGACTTTCGATAGTTCTTCCGCACAGTGCGAAGTCCGAATCTGTGAAATTTTCCACGCTCCACAACACAAAACCGATAGTCATCGCCATAGTTTTTCCTGAACGCACCGCCCCGTCGCAGATGACGGCGTCAAAATTTCGGGTACTCGGTCGGCACCACCAGAACATGACTTCAAGTTGACGGTCTGAGAACTTTTCATAAATCATTTAATTTATCCCGAATGATTTCAAAAAAGTTCGTATCGGATTTTCCCGAATTTTCGGGGAAAATACCGTCAGACAGCTTAGAAATATCCTGTTCTGCCGACATTAAATCCTGGTTATTTTTCACAAAATCGTAGAGTTCTGAATGACGTTTTTTAAACTCAATGGCTAATTGCCGACGGCGTTCGGGGTCAGGAGTATTCAGAAAAGATTCAAAAAAAGATTTACAATTTGTATAATCTGCTTTCTGAAAATTTTCAAATCCGGAAATTCTGGTCATAAATTTATCAAGTTCAGGTTTCATTTTTCCTCCATTTTTCGATGTTTCTTTGTTCACGACGAGACAGGAACGGCACCCCGCCTGCATGGAATCCGAGAAAATATTTTACATTCCGTATACGGCAGATTTGACAGTAAATTTCACTTGTCATGTTGCATTTCAGGAAGAGGTAGTTAGGAAAAACCACTTTTTTGAATGTTTTTCCCGATTTTCCGGTGCAATTTTCCTGTGGCAGAAAAACATTGAACCCTCGCTTTTTCAACTCTCTGTATATTTTCACTTCACGTCCGGTAGTAACAAAAATCACGTACATTTTCATTGCCTTTTTTCCTCGATAAATTGCTTGATTTCGGCGTAAAGCTGGGGTTTTTCGTCGTATAACGCCCCGAAAATCATGTTATCGAATTCCTGAAAAATCTTCTCGGAATCGATTTCAATCTGTTTTTTGAAAGCCACCGCACGAATCAGAGCGACGGTGTTTTTGATGAGTTTTTCCAGACTGGCGACGTCGGACTTTTGGCTATTTATAGCGGTTAAAATCTGATTTTGAAGCAGAATCAGAATAGCGTCGGTTATGTCAGGATTGCGGAAATTTTCGCATTCCGCCATAATCATTTTAAAATTTTCGTGGGACATTTTCAGATTTTCGAGAGTTTCGTTCAGTCCCGAGGCGTAACGCTGAACGCTTGAAATTGAAATTTTCGTGCCGTTTTCGCCGATAAACTGGGCAATTTCGCTGTAAGTGAAATCGGATTTAATCATTTCGTCGACGGTTTCACGGATATGCGACGGCAGTCTGTTTATAGTCGGGTGATGTCGATTTTTCTTCATATATCCACGCATTCATCAGTTATGGCACCTGCGAGAAGTCGGATGCCCTTAGCGGTCAGCTTGCCCTCGACGGAATCAAAATCGGCGTCGGCGAGACTGGTTTGAGCCTTGGTTTCGGCGTTTCTGAGGTGCAGATAACCGGCTTCAAACAGGTAATTTACGCTGTTTTCGATTTCATTTTGTTCCATATTGAGAGCAAATTGTAAATTTTTTAACTTATTGTATTTAGTTTTCAGGATGTTCACGGTGCGTAGCACAGAGCCGTTATTTTCGGCGAAATTTCGGGCAAAAATGCGTTTGTTGAGTAATTGTTTATCCGTTGCCAATCTCTCCTTTTACTTCGAGTAGAATATCCATAATTCGGTCAAGTTTCCGGCGGTTTTCGCTTTGTTCGCGGAAAAAATCCTCTTTCGTGATGTAATCCTCCTTGATTTTCTCGATATCACGCTGACAACGGTTGAGTTCGTCGGTGGTCCGCTTCAGAAAAATGCCTGAAATAGCGACAGAAATCGTCAGAAACGCTTCAATTAAGTAGGTGAAATTCATTTTACCTCCAAAAAAAGCTATACTAATTGTATAATTAGTATAGCACCTCGAGCCTGATATGTCAAGCAAAATATTTTAATAATCAGCGTTTTTGCCGTAAAATAGACCGGATTCTATTTTCAGTCAGGTTGTATTCCTGAGCGAGCTGGCAATAATTCGAGCCGGTAAATTTCCGGCAGATTTCCTCATTTCGTTCGTTTCGCACGACGGTGTCAGGCTTGTTTATGTAGATATAGCTTCCGCCGAAGTGTTGGACAAGTTTTTTGTAAGCTTCCAGCCCGATGACGTTTGCGAGTTCTTTTTTGTCGCCCGATAGCTGTTCAAAACTGACTATTTTTTCGATGTCCACCATAAAAAACACCCCCTTTTAAATATTTTAACATATAGCTTCATTGAAGTCAATATACAAAATGTATAATTAAAAACCACAGTGCGACGGCACTGTATTTGTAGTCTCTGGAAGGGGACGTTTTTATTTTGTAAACGGATGGGAAGTAGTTCCTGTCCGAATTTAAAAAAGTTCCGGACTTCCGAACCCATTGTTTCGCAAAATTATACGATGAGTATAAAAAGTGTTTGCACGGAAAAAACGCTGATTACAGGGAAAAATATACGAAATGTAAACATTGAAAACAGTTCATAAACGGCAATTCAGATGAAACGAACGAATTGCCGAAACGGTCTGGAAACCGTTTTTTCCGGCAGATAATTTTCACATTTCCGACAGTGTAGCAGAATGTTGTTCCTACGGATTTTCGCTGTATATCGGTTTTTAACGGCTTTTACCGGTTTTTTTCATTTTTTGTATTCAGTATGTTAATTTACATTATTTAACTATTTTGATTAAACGTTGAATTTATTTGCATTTCGTATTTTATTTTTTTTT
>JAAVHK010000004.1 GCA_014799765.1 Ruminococcus sp. | reverse complement strand
AAGGAGCTGTTTTTTATGGCAAAAAAGAAAAGCGGTAGTATTGCCGTACCGTTTCTGCTGACAATTTTTTTCGGGCTTATTATCATAGGTGGTGGCGTATACTGTATATATCAGTATTTCGGTTTCGGTAAAGCTGACCCCCTCGACGAACCTACACCACGTTCTGCCGTCTCGGTTACTGCTGAAGATAATCATACAGTATTGCTTATCCTCGACGAACCTGAACAGAAATGTAATTCAACTTTCGTACTTATGCGTTCAAAACCTATCGAAAAAAGAGTTATTTTCATAGGTATTCCCACGAATACAATTTCTGTTATCGACGGTCAGCAGGAACACATTAAAAGCATCTACGACCGCAACGGTGCTCAGGCTGCTGTGAAATTCGTCAATCAGGCGTTCGGAATAAACGTCGACAGGTATATAAAATTTACTCCGGAAGCGTTCCGGAAAGTCTGTGACGTCCTCGGCGGTGTGACCTATTACGTTGAACCTGATATAGCAGGTTTCAGAAAATCCGGTGGCGAAGAATTTCTTAACAGCAATCAGATTGAAACCCTCATAACTTATCCTATGTTCAATGGCAGAGAAGTCCAGAGAGCTTATACCGCAAGTTCCATACTTTCTTCAATGCTCAATCAGACTGACGGCAAACGTGTTGCCGATAATTTCAAGGCAAGTTTCGATACAATAATAAATATGGTATCAACCGACATTACAGCCGTCGACTACAAAAACAGACAGTACGCTATAAGAAATATGCTTGAAAACGGTACTTCAATAGCCAACTTCATTATCATTGACGGCGAAAGTTCAAACGAAGATTTCATACCCTCTGAAACTTTCATTAACGATATGCGAAACGCTTACTTTAAGGACTGATTTTTTTATGTATAATATTTTTGATACTCATGCACATTATACCGATTCTTCTTTTGATACTGACCGTACAGAATTACTGTCAGCATTTCAGGAAAAAGGTGTCAGATATATAATGCTTGCTTCTACCTGCTCAGAAGATATACAAGGTAATTCCGAACTCTCACGGAAATATGATTATATATATACTTCTGCCGGTTTCCACCCCGAAAATATTGACGGTCTGCCGGATAACTACATTGATATAGTCCGGAATGCTTTTTCTGAAAATCCTAAGACTTTGGCAGTAGGTGAAATAGGTCTTGACTATCATTACGACGGTTATGACCGTGAAAAACAGATTGAAGTTTTTGAAAAGCAGGTCATACTTGCCAACGAACTCGGAAAACCTGTAATTGTACACAGTCGTGACGCTACGGAAGATACACTTGACATACTGAAAAAATATCGTCCGTCGGGAGTAATGCATTGTTTCAGTGGTTCGGCGGAAACTGCTAAGGAAATTCTTAAACTCGGTATGTATATAGGTTTCACTGGCGTGATAACTTTCAGGAACGCAAGAAAAGCTATAAAGGCTCTCGAAACAGTACCGCTTGAAAAACTTGTACTTGAAACTGATTGTCCGTATATGTCGCCGGAACCTTTAAGGGGAAAACGTTCTGAAAGTACCATGATAGAGTATACAGCAAAAAAAGCCTCGGAAATAAAGGGTATACCCGTACAGGAATTACTTGACATTACGTGCCGTAACGGTATGGAGCTTTACGGCATACATGGTGACTGATTATGTATTACTGTTGCGGTATCACCGACAAGGGTATTATGTCGCATAATGAAGACGCTTTCATGATTGGTAAATTTGTTTCGGACAACGGCGTTTCTGAGCAGGTTATTAATCCACCGTTCATAACTGCTGTTTCGGATGGCGTTTCCGGTGAAAATTCCGGCGAATTTGCTTCACGTATGTGTCTTGAATACGTCCGTGACATTGATTTTTCGGAAAATTTAAATATTTCGCTTATGAAAGTTCATGAAAAACTTGCGGAATACAGTTCAGATAATCCCGATATGCATAATATGCAGGCTACTTTATGCGGTATGTTTTTCGATACGGACAATAATATTACTGTTTTCAATTCCGGTGATTCGAGGCTTTACAGATTCCGTAACGGTCATATCACTCAGATTTCAAGAGACCAGTCACTTGTACAACTCATGTATGAGGAAGGCTCTATTACTCCCGAACAAAGAAAAACTCATATCAGACGGAATATTATATTTCCCGTCTTCGGAAATATAAACACTATCCCTGAAATTGACCTGCTCCGGATAGACCATATGCATTACGGTGATATATTACTTCTATGTACCGACGGTCTTTCCGATTACGTTTCGGCACTCGAAATAGAGGAAATTCTTGAAATGCCTATAAGTCTTCATAAACGGTTAAGCCTTATGATTCGTAAGGCACTCGCCAATAAAAGTACCGATAACATAACTATTATTGCGGTTGTATACTGTAAATAATTAACACTCATAACGCAAAAAAAGTACCGTTCTTTTTACAGAACGGTATTTTTTATTTAATCTATTAAAAGTTTACGGATATATACCATATCGAAAATATCAACAACGCCGTCCTGATTTGCGTCGGCATTACCGGATAATTCCGCATTGCCTAACAGATAACGCTGTAATAATACCGCATCTGCGATATTTATTTTACCGTCACCGTTGGCATCGCCGGAAGTCTTATCTTCGTCGGGTTCGGAAGTGTCGGGGGGTGTATCATCATCAAGCGGATAGAATAAATAATCGTGTGCAAGGGCGTATTTTTCAGCCTCTGTATTACGATAACCATACATCTTTACATATATACCCGATGGTATAATACCATAGTATTTATTATAAAGCGGTACTTGAGGATAACCACCTATGCCTATGCTTATATAAGGGTTATGAGGTCTTATATCGTCAAAAGCACCTAAAATTTCAATCTGTTTCGGAATAACCAGTTTATTTTTATCCTCAAATACATGACCGGAAATTACTGTAACAGATTCGGGGATTTCAATATCATCTTGCAGATATTTTACATCTATTTCCTTAACGCCGTCAAGAAATGTGATGTTTCCGAAATTATTATGAAAATATCCGTCACAATAATAATATTCTTGCTTTTCCGTACCGATTACAAGACTATCTACAGAGCAGGTATCAAACAAATTGAATTGTGTCGTTATAATATCAGGACAGCTTATTTCAAGAGTACCTAAATTTTCACAAAAACTGAACGCATACGCACCAATATTTTTAAGACTGTCCGGAAAGTTTACCGTTTCAAGATTATTACATTTAATGAACGTAAGCGGTTCGATATATTCAAGCCCCTCCGGTAAAATTATTTCAGTATACGGTGCATTTTCAAAACATTTACTTGCTATCTGTTTAACCGGCATACCGTCCACTATTGCCGGAACTTCTATAACATCAGAATCATTTTTATCATAGTCAACCTTTTCAAGTGACAGTGTATTATCAGGGTATACAGTAAATTCAAATTCATTATAGCTTATGACAGGGTATTCCGGAATTTCCTCAACTTTAATATATCTGCAGTCGTCTTCCTGTCTGTTGATATACTCAAATGTCGACGAAAAATCATCATAAATGATTTCCGCATCTCCATCACTTATAATATATTCCGTTCCTTCGTCGTCAAGCCAATATTCGTTATAATCTTCAAATCCCACATGCTTTATATCTGGTACACAGAAATATAAACGTTTATCTTCATACTCATAATTAAAATCATAATCTACAGAATCGGCTTTTTGATTGGTATTTGCAAGACCATATAATAATTTACTGTCAACTATACCCTCGTACTGATTCAGCTTTTCCAAATCTGCACGCTCACCCACGTTCTGACCCGCAACTATACGCCTTGCACGTTCGCATACAATATCTTCCGGTGATGACATTTCCGTTTCAAAGATAAATTTACATAAATCCTGTTTTTCTCTGTCGAGGGAATAGAAATCAGTTATCCGTAAATCGTATTTTATGAAATCGTCCCACTTATTCCAGTCTACTACAGGGGGAGAATTATAAGGTCTGCCGGTTGTTTCACATGAATAGGCATTCGCATACATGGGAACGCTTCCGGCTATCACCGCCATAGCGGAAAGAATTGCAGTTATTTTTTTCATAAGTATACCTCCTTACTGTTTTTTTTTTTAATCATAACATATATTTCCGTATTTGTCAAGTGTTTTCAGGAATTTGTACCGGAAATTATACCGTCAAGAATATCGGTATTCCATGAAAGACTACTACGGTTTAAAATTCCGAAACTCGATTCGCCGGAAGCCTTACCGTTATCCCATACGAAACATTTTATACCATTAGTCTTCGCCGACGATATATAATAATTATAGTACTCGTTTCTGACAGTACTTTCTGAAGCGTTCACGCAACCGAACTCGCCTATAATTACAGGTATTCCCTTATCAACGAATTTTTCTTTAAGTTCAGCGAATTTATTATCTAATTCTTTTCTGCCGTCGTCAGTGAAAGTAATGTCTATACCCTCGGAAAACTTCCACGGTGCGTAATAATGTACGGATACTATAATATTTTTGTCGTCGGGTATGGCTATATCGTCAAGGGCAGACGTTTCCGCAGATGCACCATACGACGTTATTACAAGTGTACGGTTTTCATTATTGCCACCGGTGGAACGTACAGTATTTATGAAATCCTGTTCATACTTATTTATGACCGCTCTTTCTTCCGGAGTACCGCCCTGCCATTCAAGTTCGCTGTCTATAGTGCGAGGTTCGTTCATGCCCTCGAATAAAAGCCTGTCGCCGTAATCCGCAAACTTTTCGGAAATCTGTTTCCATATAGATTTAAGTCTTTCGCTGTCTCCGGAGTATTCTTCTTCCGTCGGATTGAACCATATATAGTCATCATGGTGCATATTGAGTATCACGAACATATTGTTATTATACGCATAGTCAACGACTTCTTTTACACGGTCAAGCCATTCAGTATCTATAATATTGTCATCGTCCGTATGTTCACCCCATGTCACAGGGATTCTTATTGCATTGAATCCCGAATTTTTAACGGTCTTAATCATTTCTTCAGTAGTCTTTACATTACCCCATGAAGTTTCTGTAGATACTTTAGTGAAAGTATTGTCATAACAGTCAAGGGAGTTGCCGAGATTCCAGCCNACTTTTATAGCATTTACTATCTGAGCAGGTGTCCGGAATTGTCCTTCAGTTTCCGGTACTACAGGGTCTTCTTCGTCAAGTATCGTGCTTTCTGTAGTAACCTGTTGCGTATCGTTCCCGAGANTATAACGCACTTCCACGGAATCAAGCGTAATCTGTGATTGTTCGCTCCACCAGTAGCCTAACATTATCTCACCGTTAGTGGCGGATAATTTCTTAGCTTTTTCCGGTACGAACCACGTCAGCGACAATTCAGAACTATCCGCAAACATTGCAACATCCGGTGACTGATACCTACCGGCAGACGACTTATACCCGAATNCACCGGTAAACTTGCCTATATTTCCGGAACTGCTTATATTGAATGTTACTACCTGCGGTATAGCATTTTCCGGCANGAAANCNGCNGTNTTNATCTTCAACATATTATCNGTNTCGTTGAAANCTATNCTTTCCCCTATTTCCTGTNNTACNNAATNATNTACAGGCAGTTCTCTTGTACGCTTGTACGTGCATATTACGTTCTCGACTTTTACGCTTGCACAATCGCCCCACCAGTAGCCGAAAAGCACTTCACCGGAAGCCGATACCGCCTTACTTACATCTGACGGTACTTCCCATGTTATTTCGCCGTAAGTGCCTTGTGTAGATGCNGTAAAATCCGGTGACTGATACCAGCCCTTGTCCTCTGACNGATANTCTTCATTTACCGATATTCCGCAACCTCCCTTGAACTGTCCTATATCAAGACCGTCGCCGGAGTAGATTATGAAAGTAAATGAGGATATAATATCGCCGTCTTCTATGAACTCCGANAGCGGTATCTTTATTGTATTAAGACCGTCTGTTTTAGGTATGGTCTTATCTACCGTATACTGCGAACCGCATTCCGCAGATACTCTTTCCACTGGGCTGACGTGTACTGTTGTAGTTTCTGTAGTCGTTTCGGTAATCGGTTCAGTAGTTCCGGCAGTAGTTTTTTCCTGTATGGGTTTTGTACGTGCCTGTGTGTTGAATGTAGATTGTATATACTCGTTGGTTTTCTTAGTCTTTCCGCATGACGTACCTGCAATTACAAAAGCCGTCACGGTCACGACGGTCATTATTTTTCTAAGCATTTTAACATATCCTTTCCGNTTTGTATTTTTTTAGTTATTATAACATCTTTTCAGTAAAATTTCAACACATTTTTTATCCTGCCGAAACTACAGGTAATATTTTCCACGTACCATTTTTTCTATTGACAAAATATAACATACGGTTTATAATTAAACTGGAGTATTATTAATTTATGCTCTGTATTTTAATTCTATATTTTATGGAGGATTTATGGACATTATCATTGTAGGCTGTGGCAAAGTCGGCAGTACACTTGCAGATGTTCTCAGCGACGAACACAATGTTACAGTAATTGATATCAACGAGGGTACTATTGACAGTGTGGTAAATGACCACGATGTTATGGGAATTACCGGAAACTGTCTCCAGACCAGCATATTACAGGAAGCTAACGTTGAAAAAACAGATATTTTCATTGCCGTGACTNATTCCGACGANGTTAATATACTTTCATGTCTNATNGCAAAGGAACTCAAAGCACAGCATTGTATAGCCCGTGTACGTAATCCGGAGTTCGACAAACAACTTGTATTCATGCGTGAAAATCTCAAAATAAGCATGATGGTAAATCCCGACTACAACGCCGGAAACGAAATCGCTAAAATATTACGTTATCCGGAAGCTATCAATATCGAATCTTTCGCCAAAGGTCGTGTTGACCTCGCTGAAATCCGCATAACAAGCGGTAGTATTCTCGACGGTATCGTACTGAATCATCTTTCAAGACGTCTCCGCCTTGACGTTCTCATATGTGCGGTACAGCGTGGCAGGGATATTATTATTCCGGACGGTAANTTCATGTTAAAAGCCGGTGACAAAATTCATATGACAGCCTCACATAGTGCTATGGTAAAATTTTTCAAGAGTATCAGTGCCACCTATCGTGAAAAACGTGTAAAATCTGCCGTACTCATAGGTGGCGGACGTGTTGCGTATCATCTCGCACAACAACTCATTGAAATGGGCATAAAAGTAAAGATTATTGAAATCGATTACAACAGATGTCTTGAATTAAGTCAGAAACTCAATAAAGTAAACATTTCATGTGCTGACGGTACAGACCATGATGTACTNGTNGAAGAACGTGTCTATGATGCNGACGCNGTNGTTACACTCACCGGCATAGANGAGGAAAATATTTTACTCTCTCTGCTTGCCAAAAACAACGGCGTTGAAAAAGTAGTCACCAAAGTAAACAGAATGAATCTTATACAGCTTTCCGATACACTTTNACTTGACAGTATTGTTTCACCTAAATCAATAACCGTCAATCAGATTCTTCAATACGTCCGTGCAAAACAGAACGCCAAAGGCAACAGCATTACTACTCTTTACCGCCTTGTCAATGACAGGCTTGAAGCTATTGAATTTGTTATACATGATGATAAACCTTATCTCAATACACCGCTTAAAAAACTTAAACTCAAAAAGGGTATACTTATTGCAAGTATCGTAAGAGGTAATGAACTGATTATCCCTAAAGGTGATGACTGTCTGAAACTAAATGACAGCGTTGTTATAATCACGACTACAAAGGGATTCAGTGACCTCAGAAATATTTTTGAATAAAAGGGAGTTTTATTAAAAAGCTATGAACTACAGAATGATTTTATATATCATGGGTCAGATTCTGAAAGGTGTCGGACTTTTCATGCTTTTACCCATAGTAGTAGGATTCATTTACAATGAAGAACACGTTGTCTCATCATTCGGAATACCATTCGCAATAGTAATGACAATTGCATTTGTCTTTACTATCAGAAAACCGGCAGACAATTCAATGTTTTCAATGGAAGGTTTCGTAAGTGTCGCATTATCATGGATAATGATGTCAGTAATAGGTGCTGTACCGTTTGTCATATCCGGCGAGATTCCTGAATTTACAGACGCTCTTTTTGAAACAGTTTCCGGATTCACAACAACAGGTGCAACTATACTGAATGATGTTGAATCAATGTCAAAATCGTGTCTTTTCTGGCGAGCGTTCACACACTGGATAGGCGGTATGGGAATACTTATGTTTGTACTTGCCATAATGTCAAGCAATGACGCCCGAACAATGCATATGATGAGGGCTGAATGTGCCGGTCCAAAAGCCGGAAAACTCGTCTCCAAATCAAAATTTTCGGCACGTATTCTGTATGGTATATATATATCGCTTACATTACTGGAAATGATACTTCTTCTTGCCGGTGGTATGCCCCTATATGATGCCGTAATCCATGCCTGCTCCAGTGCCGGTACAGGTGGCTTCTCCATATGGGGCGACAGTATAGCACATTACAACAGCGTATATATCGAAACGGTTATTGCAGTTTTCGTAATTCTTTTCGGAGTAAATTTCAACTTATACTACTATCTTTTAATAAAAAAATTCTCGCTTGCATTCAGAAATGAGGAAGTAAGAACATACTTCGGTATAATAATATCTGCAACAGCTATAATCACACTCAATACAATGAAAATATTTGATTCCGCCGGTGAGGCTTTAAGACATTCTTTCTTTATGGTGGCTTCTACTATAACTTCTGCCGGATTCGCTACAACTGACACTTCACAGTTTCCGGTATTCTCACAGACACTTCTTACACTTCTTATGTTTGTAGGCTCGTGTGCCGGTTCAACCGGTGGCGGTATGAAAGTTTCAAGAATACTGATACTTTTCAAGACCGGCATTAAAGAATTAAAATATATAGTAAACCCCCGTGCTGTCGCTACCGTGAAAATGGACGGCAAACCGGTTGAAAATGATGTAGTACGTGGTGTATCGTCGTATTTCATACTTTTCATGATGATACTTGCATTTTCACTTCTTCTTGTCACACTTGACAACTATTCTATTGAAGAATCCGCTTCAGCCGTCATAACCTGTATGAATAATATCGGTTTCGGCGTGGGAAGATTCGGAACTGCCGGAAATTTAGGCGGTCTGAACTCTTTTTCAAAAATAGTGCTGTCATTCGATATGCTGATAGGAAGGCTTGAAATCTATCCGCTTATCATGCTTTTTTCCGTGAAAAAACAATGATATTAAAATCCTGATTTTTTAAGGGAGGTCTTTATGAAAACAAAATCACAAAAAATATTATCCGTTTTTATGAGTATGCTTATTGTATTCATGTACATGACATCATCAAGCGTACAGGCGGTATCGCAAAAAATGATATTCAACTTCAATAAAATTGAAGTTTCAGCCGGTCAGGACATACAGTTTGATATAACCACACTTAATCCTATGGCAATAAAAGAATTGAATCAGGCTATAATCAACATTCCGGACGGTTTCACAGTAACCGGTATGTCTGAAACGTCTCCGGCATTCAATGGTACAGTTACTTACAGTCTGACCGGAAATTATCTCAATTTCTCGATTGCAAGCAACGGTACACTCGGTAACAGTGATGTTATAGCATCAATATATATGCACGTCTCCGAAAACTGTACAGCCAAAAATTATATGTTCCAATGGTCAACAAATGCAGTTTCATGTGTACTTGCTACCGGTAACAGTTATACACCACAGTTTAACTTCGGTATAATAACAGTAGGTGAGGTCGGAAGCGTACAGAATACTACAACAACTACTACACCTGCTCCAACAACCACTACGACGACGACTACTACTACGACTACTACCACCACTACAACTGTATCAACATACCTGAACATAAACATTAATTCACTTCCGACAAAAACAGCCTATACAGTCGGTGAAGAATTAGACCTATCAGGCTGTACATTTTCTTATGAAGGAATGTTCTCAAACGGTATCGGCTGTGGAGGCAATAGTGGCAATGATATTAATGAAAAATTTTTTGATACATCTGAATTTGACAGTTCAAAAACAGGCACTTACAGAATATACATAAAAGTTTCAAGGGATTTCTTTGACAAATCATTACTTGACGAAACATTATACGGCGAAACTTTCTTTGAAGTGACTGTTTCCGAACCTGAAACAACTACTACAACTACAGAATCAACTACAACAACGACTACTACTGAAACTACTGCCACCACAGCTACTATAATCTATGAACCTTATGCATATATCCGCATTGATAATACACCGGATAAATCTGAATATTATAACGGCGAACAGCCTGACTTAACAGGTCTTGAAATAAGCTATTATTTTAATTCCGGTCAGAATGGCAATTATATTTATAATAACGTTTCACCTATGGACTATCCGGACGATTTCATAGTTGATACTTCCGATTTTAATTCCTATCAGGCAGGTACTTATGAAATAAAAATATCATGTACTGACAATCTGTCAAAAAAATACTGGTATGCATATCCTGTATCTTTTAAAGTTAATGTAACTGAAAAAACAGAAACTACAGCTTCCGGCGACATAAACAACGATGGCTTCATTGATTCAGTAGATGCAAGTCTTGTACTTTCGGAATACGCTTTACTTTCCACTGAAAACGGTACAGGCGAATTTACTCCGGAACAAAGTACGGTTGCAGACCTCAACAAAGACGGTGAAGTAAATGCTTCCGACGCTACTCTTATTCTTATGTATTATTCCTATCTCTCCACAGACAATGAAACAGAATCCAAAGATTCTGTAGATATATGGCTTTCGTATACCCTTGATTAATAACATTTTTCCAGACACCTGTAACTTATCCTTACAGGTGTTTTTTTCTTAATTATGCATAACTTACAACTCCAAAAAATAACGTTTAATGGAAAAAATAACAAATTCAAAAAAATCTTTGTTTTTTTTTATTGAAACTCTTGACAAGCCGTAATTTTTCGGATATAATATACAAGTGTACTTTTATAAGTACATGATTTTATGGAAAAGGAGGAAGATTATGCCTACATTTAACCAGCTCGTGCGTAAAGGTAGAAAAGACCTCGAAGTTAAATCTACTGCCCCTGCACTTCAGAAAGGTTACAATGCCAAGAAGAAAGTTCAGATTAATCAGAGTTCACCTCAGAAAAGAGGCGTTTGTACTGCTGTAAGAACTGCTACACCTAAAAAACCTAACTCAGCTATGCGTAAGATTGCCAGAGTTAAACTCACTAACGGTTATGAAGTAACTTCTTATATTCCTGGTATTGGTCACAACCTTCAGGAACACAGCGTTGTTCTTATAAGAGGCGGACGTGTTAAGGATTTACCTGGTGTGCGTTACCACATCATAAGAGGTACTCTCGACGCTCAGGGCGTTGCTAATCGTGGTCAGGCTCGTTCAAAATACGGTGCAAAGAGACCTAAGAAGAAGTAATTTTCAATTTATTTCTGCTTGACCTTTATATGTCACTAAACTGTAAATAATAAATAGGACAACTACTACCGCTGGATAATGCGGAGATTTTATATATATATGAAAATCCTCTGCATTGGCTGGCACACCCTCACTGGTGAAGAATCGCTGTAATCAGCAGTAATCGGTAGGGTCTGAGTACCTATGAATTCATGAATCTATGTGAAGGAGGGAAGCGAAAATGCCAAGAAGAGGTAATATCGCAAAGCGTGATGTATTACAGGACCCTGTATACAACTCAAAGCTCGTTACACGTCTCATTAACAACATAATGCTTGACGGTAAAAAGGGCGTTGCACAGAAAATTGTCTACGGTGCTTTTGAAATCGTAGCAGAAAAGACAGGCAAGGACGCTCTTGAAGTTTTTGAACAGGCTATGGAAAATATCATGCCACAGCTTGAAGTAAAGGCTCGTCGTCTCGGTGGTGCTACTTATCAGGTACCTATGGAAGTTAGACCCGAAAGAAGACAGACTTTAGGTCTCCGCTGGATTACTAAGTACTCCAGAGAGAGAAACGAAAAAACTATGAAAGAAAGACTTGCCGGTGAAATCCTCGACGCTCTTAACGGTACCGGCGGTGCTTGCAAGAAGCGTGACGATACTCACAAAATGGCAGAGGCAAACAAGGCATTTGCCCACTACCGTTGGTAAGAGTTATAAAGGAGGATTATTATGTCAAGAGATTGTTCACTTGAAAATACAAGAAATATCGGCATAATGGCTCATATCGACGCAGGTAAGACTACCACCACAGAACGTATCCTCTATTACACCGGTGTTAATCACAAAATCGGTGAAACTCATGAGGGTAGTGCTACTATGGACTGGATGGCTCAGGAACAGGAAAGAGGTATCACTATTACTTCTGCTGCTACTACTTGCTATTGGGCTGGTCACAGACTTAACATCATTGATACCCCTGGTCACGTTGACTTTACTGTTGAAGTTGAACGTTCACTCCGTGTTCTCGACGGCTCTGTAACTGTTCTCTGTGCAAAGGGCGGTGTTGAACCACAGTCTGAAACCGTCTGGAGACAGGCTGATAACTATAAAGTACCCCGTATGGCTTATGTAAACAAAATGGACATTATGGGTGCTAACTTCTATCGTGTCGTTGACATGATGAAAGACAGACTTAAATGTAATGCTGTTCCGATTCAGCTTCCTATCGGTGCGGAAGATACTTTCAAGGGTATTATTGACCTCGTTGAAATGAAGGCTTACATTTATTATGATGACCTCGGAAAAGATATCCGTGTTGAAGAAATTCCGGAGGACATGAAAGAAAAGGCACAGGAATATCATGACGACATGGTTGAACACGTTGCCGAAATGGACGAAGAACTTATGATGAAATATCTTGACGGTGAAGAACTCACTCAGGAAGAAATAAAGTCATGTATAAGAAAGTCCACTATCGCTAACACTATGGTGCCTGTAACCTGCGGTACTTCATATAAGAACAAGGGCGTTCAGAAACTTCTTGACGCTATCATTGATTATATGCCGTCACCGCTTGATGTTCCGGCTATCAAGGGCGTTAATCCCGATACCGACGAGGAAGAAGACAGACCGTCTTCAGATGACGAACCGTTCTCTGCTCTTGCTTTCAAGATTGCTACTGACCCATTTGTAGGTAAACTCGCATTTTTCCGTGTTTACTCCGGTGTAATCAATCAGGGCGATACAGTTCTCAATGCTACAAAGGATAACCGTGAACGTTTCGGACGTATCGTTCAGATGCACGCAAATCACAGAAAAGACCTCACAACAGTTTATTCCGGTGATATCGCCGCTGCTGTTGGTCTCAAGAACACCACAACCGGTGATACTCTCTGTGACGAAAAACACCCGATTATTCTTGAATCTATGGAATTCCCTGAACCTGTTATCCAGCTCGCTATAGAGCCGAAAACCAAAGCAGGTCAGGAAAAAATGGGTATCGCTCTTGCTAAACTCGCTGAAGAAGACCCGACTTTCAAAACATGGACTGACGAAGAAACAGGTCAGACCATTATCGCAGGTATGGGCGAACTTCACCTCGATATTATCGTTGACAGACTTCTCCGTGAATTTAAGGTTGAAGCTAATGTCGGTGCACCTCAGGTTGCTTACAAGGAAACTATCAAGGGCAATGCTGATGTTGATTACAAATATAAGAAACAGTCCGGTGGTTCAGGTCAGTACGGTCACGTTAAAATCCGTGTTGAGCCTAACGAATCCGGTAAGGGCTACGAGTTTAAAAATGCTGTTGTCGGTGGTTCTATTCCGAAGGAATATATACCGGCTGTCGACGCTGGTATTCAGGGTGCTATGAAAGCCGGTATTCTCGCCGGTTACGAAGTTGTTGACGTTAAAGTTGAACTCTATGACGGTTCATATCACGAAGTCGACTCCTCTGAAATGGCATTCAAGATTGCCGGTTCTATCGCATTCAAAGAAGCTCTCAAACAGGCAAGTGCAATCCTTATGGAACCTGTCATGAAAGTCGCTGTTATCGTTCCTGACGAATACACAGGTACTGTTATAGGTGACCTCAGTTCACGTCGTGGACAGATTCAGGGACAGGAATCAAGAACAGGTACTGTACAGGTAGATGCACTCGTTCCGCTTTCAGAAATGTTCGGTTATACTTCTGACCTCCGTTCAAATACACAGGGTCGTGGACAGTATACTATGGAACCACACAGCTATCAGGAAGTTCCGAAGAGCATCGCTGAAAAGATTATGGCTTCACGTGGCAAAAACTAATAAAAAAATCTTGTGTTCCGGAGAAATTTTTTCTCCGAAACACTTGCATTTATTAAAATAATCTGTTATAATATATTATACAGATTACTGTATTTTTCTATTTAAGGAGGAAATTTCCAATGGCAAAGGCTAAATTTGAACGTACCAAACCACACGTAAATATTGGTACTATCGGTCACGTTGACCACGGTAAAACAACTCTTACTGCTGCTATCACAAAGACTCTCGCTATGAAGGGTCAGGCTAAGTACGAGGCTTATGACATGATTGATAAGGCTCCCGAAGAAAGAGAGCGTGGTATCACAATCAATACTGCACACGTTGAGTACGAAACAGATGCCCGTCACTACGCACATGTTGACTGCCCTGGTCACGCTGACTATGTTAAGAACATGATTACAGGTGCTGCTCAGATGGATGGTGCTATCCTCGTTTGTGCTGCTTCTGACGGTCCTATGGCTCAGACAAGAGAACACATCCTTCTTGCTCGTCAGGTTGGCGTTCCGGCTATCGTTGTATTCATGAACAAGGCTGACCAGGTTGACGACGAAGAACTTCTCGAACTCGTTGAAATGGATATCCGTGACCTTCTTTCAAGCTATGACTTCCCTGGCGATGATACACCTATCATCAAGGGTTCAGCTCTTCAGGCTCTCGAAGCTCCGAATGACATCAATGACCCTGCTTACGCTCCTATTCTCGAACTCATGAACGCTGTTGACGAATTTATTCCAAGCCCTGAGAGAGACGAAGCTAAGCCGTTCCTTATGCCTATCGAAGATACTATGACAATTTCTGGTCGTGGTACTGTTGTTACAGGTAGAGTTGAAAGAGGACGTCTCGATGTAAACAAGCCTGTTGAAATCGTTGGTCTTCAGGAAGAAAAACTTACTACAGTTGTTACAGGTCTTGAAATGTTCAGAAAAACTCTTGATTTCTGTGAAGCTGGTGATAACGTTGGTGCTCTTCTTCGTGGTATCACAAGAGACCAGGTTGAAAGAGGTCAGGTACTTTGTGCACCTGGTTCAATTCACCCACATACAAAGTTTGCTGGTCAGGTTTACGTTCTTAAGAAAGAAGAAGGCGGACGTCATACACCGTTCTTCAACAACTACAGACCGCAGTTCTACTTCAGAACTACTGACGTTACTGGCGTAGTTACACTTCCTGCTGACAAGGAAATGTGTATGCCTGGTGATAACGTTTCCATGAACGTTGAACTCATCACACCTATCGCTATTGAAGAGGGTCTCCGTTTCGCTATCCGTGAGGGTGGTAGAACAGTTGGCTCAGGCGTTGTAACTGCTATCAACGAATAATTATCATATCCTAAGGAAAAAGACTACTGATTAATTTCAGTGGTCTTTTTCTGTTTCATCTGAAAATGTTTAAATACAAGAATTGTATCCGAACCATTCAATCAATAAATTTTGTAAATAAAAAACTCTCTTTATTTCTAAAGAGAGTTCATATTATTGTGCCGGCATCGTTCTACTTTCCCGGGTCGTCGCCAACCAAGTATCATCAACGTTAATGAGCTTAACTTCCGTGTTCGGAATGGGTACGGGTGTGTCCTCATCACTATTGACACCGACTATTTACTTTTTTTCCTGAAAAACTA
>JAAVHK010000003.1 GCA_014799765.1 Ruminococcus sp. | reverse complement strand
TCGGCGGGGATGTAAATGCTTTCGATACAGGTTCAGCATTTGACCTTGATTCATGTGCATTTCTTCTCACGGATTCCGGAAAAGTTTCCAGACAGGAAGATTTTGTCTTCTATGGAAATCTGAAGCACCCGTCGGGAGCTGTTGAACATATGGGTGATAATCTCACCGGAGCAGGCGACGGTGACGACGAACAGATTAAAATTGACCTCTCATCAGTACCGGCTGAAATAACAAAGATTGATTTTACCGTTACAATCCACGAAGCAGAGGCAAGAAAACAGAATTTCGGACAGATAAACAATTCATTTATAAGAATCTACAACGAAGAAACCGGTGAAGAAATTCTCCGTTATGACCTCGGCGAAGATTTTTCAATAGAAACGGCTGTAGTATGCGGTGAACTCTACAAATACGGCGAAGAATGGAAATTCAATGCAATAGGCAGTGGCTATCAGGGCGGATTATCTGCACTGTGCGGAGCTTATGGCATTGAAGTTGAATAATATATGGAGTTTCTGCAGATGGCTGTAAGTTTAATGAAAGGACAGAAAATAAGTCTGTCAAAGGAAAGTGCCGGTTTATCGGCTGTGACAGTCGGTCTCGGCTGGGACGAAGCACAGAAGAAAAAAGGTCTTTTTTCACGGAAAGAACGTGCTATAGACTGTGACGCTTCTGCAATACTGTTAAGAAATGGTGTTCTTGCCGGTAAGGAAGATATTGTATATTTTGCACATCTTAAACACGGTTCCGGAAGTGTAATCCATAACGGCGACAATCTCACCGGAGCGGGTGACGGCGACGACGAACAGATTATAGTAAATCTTCCGACAGTACCGGCTGATGTCGACAGGATAGTTTTTGTTGTGAATATATATCAGGCTGTTGACCGTAAACAGCATTTCGGAATGATAAAAAATGCTTTTATCCGTATAGTTGACAGCAGAAACAATACTGAAATATGTCGTTATAGCCTCACTGACGATTATTCCGGCAGTATGGCTATGATTTTCGGAGAAATCTATAAATATAACAATGAATGGAAATTCAATGCAATCGGACAGGGTACACCTGATTCCAGTCTCCGTGAACTCGCAAAAAGATTTACATGATATGAAACAAGGCATGGGATTTTTTGTCCTGTGCCTGTTTTCGTTGACTGATTTGTGACAGAAAAATGTTGAAAGAGTGATTTTTTATTAAATAAATGATTACAATTTATGAATTGCCTTGACAAACTGTTATTGTTTGTGTATAATTATTATAAGGTAACGGGTTAATGCCCGATAAAAAAGCATTTTTTTATGAAAGGGAATATATTATGAATAATTTCAGGAAAAGAATTATTGCACTTGTTTCACTCACTTGTGTAGCATTTTCAGCATTTACCGGTTGTGCCGGAAATGACGAAGGCGGTGATAACGGCGATACAGGGAAGAAATCAAATAATAATGAAAGCAGTTCGATACAGGAAATAGAACCGATAACCGCTGTGCCGTTCAAATGGGGTAGTGCTGATGATGATAACGGTCTCACCATAGACGGCGTTGACATAAATGCTGATGACCCTGTAAAAGCTGACCATGTAGACCCTACAAAAGCTACGGAAGAATCCTCGGAAGAGACTACAGAAAAACCGGTTACTACTGCATATATAGCCGGAGAACCTATAACGGAAGTCGTAACAGTTACGGAAGCAAACGGTCAGGCAGTTACGGAAGCAGACGGTCAGCCGGTTACGGAAGTCAAGATAATTGCCAATGCAACTCCGGAAACTCCTGTAACAAACGCTCCGGAAAATAACAATAATGGTAACAGCACTCCGGACGAAAATGCACAGAATCCGGAACAGACACCTACAAATGCTCCGGAAGCTACTTCCGAATACGTATCAAATACAAAAGGTATGTATGCAATGTGGATTGACATTTCTAAAAATGAAGATTTTATATTTAATGGTTCGGTAATAAAAGTCACATTCAAGGTAAAGGAAAATGCACCGGACGGAATCTATAATATTTCGCTCAGTCCTGACTTATCGTCAATAGAGGGCGTGACTATAAGACCTGATACAATTCTTAACGGTTCTATCAAGGTTGGCGACGGTACAGCAGAAGCTGTTGACCCGTCTTCAATGGACGGTTACGCTATTTACGGCGATAATCTTTCCGCAAAACAGGGCGATACGGTAGAATTTTCAATCAATATGAAAGACAACCCCGGACTTGCCGCTATGGTTATGTGGTACTATTATGACAGCAACGCTCTTGAAGTCGTGAACTGTGTACCGGATGGCGAATTTGCGGAAGTATCAAATAACAGTACTCAGACCGGTGAAAAGTCAGAATAATTCCGTACTGAAAGTAAAAACAAAAAATTTCAGATAATTTCCGTTTGTTTCTGGAAAAACCATTGACAATACGGAATTTATCTGTTATAATTAAATCATACTATTTATATAGGTAATATAGAATAATTTCATTAAGGAGCGTATATATGAAAATATATCAGACAATAACCGATTTAATCGGAAAAACTCCGTTACTGGAGCTTGTAAACATAGAAAAGGCATATAATCTTGAAGCTAAGATAATAGCTAAACTTGAATACTTCAATCCGGCAGGAAGCGTAAAGGACAGAGTTGCAAAAGCTATGATTGACGACGCCGAAGCCAAAGGATTACTTAAAGCCGGAAGTGTCATAATTGAACCAACAAGCGGAAATACCGGTATCGGTTTAGCATCAGTTGCAGCGGCAAGAGGCTACAGACTTATCATTACAATGCCCGAAACTATGAGTATTGAACGCCGTAATCTTATGAGGGCATACGGTGCGGAATTGGTATTGACGGACGGTACAAAAGGAATGACGGGTGCTATAAAGAAAGCCGAGGAACTTGCCAAGGAAATTCCGGATAGTTTTATACCGTCACAATTTTCAAATCCGGCAAACCCGAAAGCACATGAAAATTCAACAGGCGTTGAAATATGGGAAGATACTGACGGTAAAGTTGATATATTCGTATCTGCTGTAGGTACTGGCGGAACAGTAAGCGGTACAGGTGCGTACTTGAAATCAAAGAATCCGGCTATAAAAGTAGTAGCAGTAGAGCCGACAGGTTCACCGGTAATTTCAGGCGGAAAAGCCGGAAGTCATAAGATACAGGGTATAGGAGCAGGCTTTATTCCGGATACTCTTGACATGAACATTTTTGACGAAGTTATACAGGTTACTGACGAAGATGCCTTTAAACAGGGCAGACAGATAGTAAAAAGTGAGGGCGTACTTGTCGGAATATCTTCCGGTGCGGTATTACAGGCAGGAATAGAACTTGCAAAACGTCCGGAAAACAAAGGAAAAAATATAGTATTAATTTTCCCCGATACAGGAGAGCGTTATTTATCAACACTTATGTTTGCGTAAAAAGAAAAGACTGTCAGAAATGGCAGTCTTTTATGATTATATACAATAGTTATCTTCGGAAGCGGTACATTGTTCGGCGATGTTCTGAATGGTTATTCCGTCAAGATAGTCATTGATTAATTGATAAAGCCCCTCCCATATCGGCAGTGTGACACATTCGTTAATGCGTTCGCAGTCGTTGGGGGCGTATTCCAGACAGGAAACAGGTGCGAGACTTCCCTCTGTAGCACGTAGAATTTCGCCTACAGTATATTTGTTCGGGTTGCCGTTTATCTTGTAACCGCCACGGTTACCACGTGAAGTTTTGAGAATACCGCTTTTATTAAGTAACGGAACTATCTGTTCAAGGTATTTTTTTGAAATATTCTGCCGTTCGGAAATATCTTTCAGTGAAACATAACCTTCGTGCTGATGTAACGTTATATCGACAAGCATTCTCAGTGCATAACGTCCTTTTGTTGAAATTTTCATATTTTTAACTCCTTTCGTTGATATGATACTATTATACCATAGGTTTAGTATGTTTTCAAGGGAATATTAAATTAAAAAATAAAATAATTGCTTGCTACTTGACAAATTGCTTTCAGCGTGATATACTATTTATTAAGTAAATAAACCGTTGATGTGAGAGTAAAAATAATTATGTTTCTACAGAGAGCCTGTGTTGCTGAGAGTCAGGTGAAAAACAGATTATTATAATGGGTCACTGAGGGCGTGGTCAAATGATTTTTTTCAGAGTATTCCACGACGTTACGATGTGCGTTAATCATCAGGAATATGTCAGTATTCCGTAAAGTGCATGACTTTTTGTCGTGAATCAAGGTGGCAACACGGATAAATTGCTTTATTCGTCCTTGACAGATTATTTCTATCTGTCGGGGACTTTTTGTTTTATGAATTTTTTTGGAGGTGCATTAATGAAATTTTTACCCGAATTTGACAAAGTAAAGGAAATCGCCGAGACCGGAAAATATGATATTCTGCCGGTTAGCTGTGAGATTCTTTCGGACATCTGTACACCGATAGAAGCGGTCAGAATCCTCAAGAATATTTCGGCACACTGTTATATGCTGGAATCTGTCGCCGATAAGGAAAAGTGGGGAAGATATACTTTCATGGGTTTTGACCCGAAACTTGAAATAACCTGCTCCGGTGACGATATATCCATAGGCGATATTAAAATGAAATCTTCTGACCCCCGCCAGCAGATACGACAGATTATGTCATCATACAGAAGTCCGAAATTTGACTATCTGCCATCATTTACCGGCGGACTTGTAGGTTATTTTTCCTACGATTTTTTGGGCTATTCCGAACCGTCAGTACGCATTGAAACGGAAGATACCGAAAATTTCAAGGACGTTGACTTAATGCTTTTCGATAAGGTAATAGCTTTTGACAACTTCCGGCAGAAAATAATCCTCATAGCAAATATGAATCTCAGCGAACCGGAAACTTCCTACAAAAAGGCACAGCTTGAATTGAAACAGCTTGCGGAACTACTCCGGAATGGTGAGAAGTCCGAAGAACCGGCAGGACATCTTACAAGTGAGGTTACACCGCTTTTCAATCAGGAAAAATACTGTGAAATGGTTGAAACAGCCAAACATCACATACACGAGGGAGATATTTTCCAGATAGTATTATCAAATCGTTTAAGTGCCGGTTTTGAGGGAAGTCTGTTCAATACCTACCGTGTATTGCGTACTATTAATCCGTCGCCTTATATGTTCTATTTTTCGGGTACAGATGTGGAAATCGCCGGAGCGTCTCCGGAAACTCTCGTCAAACTGGAAGACGGTGTACTTCATACTTTCCCACTTGCCGGAACACGTCCGAGAGGTAAGACCGAAGCTGAAGACCTCGCACTTGAAAAAGGTCTGCTTGCCGACGAAAAAGAACTTGCAGAACATAATATGCTTGTCGATTTAGGGCGTAACGATTTAGGCAAGATAAGCAAATTCGGTACTGTACAGGTTGAAAAACTTCATAGTATAGAACGCTATTCGCACGTAATGCATATAGGGTCAACTGTCAGGGGCGAAATAATAGAGGATAAATTCGATGCCTTAGATGCCGTAAGTGCTGTACTCCCTGCCGGAACACTTTCCGGAGCTCCGAAGATAAGAGCGTGTCAGCTTATAGCGGAACTCGAAAATAATAAGCGTGGTATTTACGGCGGTGCAATCGGATATATTGATTTTACCGGAAATCTTGATACCTGTATAGCAATAAGAATCGCATACAAGAAAAACGGAAAAGTTTTCGTGCGGAGCGGAGCAGGTATAGTAGCGGATTCCGTACCTGAAAAGGAGTATCAGGAATGTATCAACAAGGCGGCAGCGGTAATAAATGCCCTTAAACTCGCAGAGGAGGCGGACGCATGATTTTATTGATTGATAATTATGACAGTTTTTCATATAACCTGTATCAGCTTATCGGTGAAATAAATCCCGATATAAAGGTAATCCGTAACGACGAAATGACCATTGAGGAAATAGAAGGGCTTTCACCGGAAAGAATTATAATATCCCCTGGTCCCGGACGTCCGGAAGATGCCGGAATTATTATCGAATGTGCAAAAACTGTATCTAAGAAAATTGCTACTTTAGGCGTATGTCTCGGACATCAGGCTATATGTTCGGCATACGGTGCAAAAATAACCTATGCTAAAAAACTCATGCACGGCAAGCAGTCGGTGATAAAATTCAGGGAAGACTGTCAGCTTTTCAAAGGAATTGACACGAATGCACCTGTTGCGAGATACCATTCACTGTCGGCAGACCATGAAACAATTCCGGATTGCTTGGAGGTCACAGCGGTTGCCGACGACGGTGAAATTATGGCTGTAAAACACAGGGATTACAATATTTTCGGAGTACAGTTCCACCCCGAATCAATAATGACACCCGACGGAAAAATCATGCTCACCAACTTTATAAAGGAGATTGATTTCAATGATTAAAGAAGCTATTATGAAAATCGTCGACAAGCAGGACCTGACTTACGACGAAGCATATCAGGTTGTATCGGAAATAATGTCCGGACAGACTACCCCTACACAAAATTCCGCATTTCTTTCAGCACTGTCCACGAAAAGCACTAAAGCCGAAACTATTCAGGAAATAACAGGTTGTGCAGCTGCTATGCGTGATTCCGCCATACAGTTTGAAAATGACCTCGATTTACTGGAAATAGTGGGTACTGGTGGCGATAATGCACAGAGTTTCAATATCTCGACGACTTCCGCACTTGTCATAGCATCTTCGGGGGTACTCGTCGCAAAACACGGCAACCGTGCGGCATCGTCGCTGTGCGGAACGGCTGACTGTCTGGAGGCACTCGGAGTAAATATAAATCTTTCGCCGGAAAAATGTCACCAGTTACTGAATGAAGTGGGATTCTGCTTTTTCTTTGCACAGAAGTATCATACTTCAATGAAGTACGTCGCACCGATAAGAAAGGAACTCGGTATCAGAACGGTTTTCAATATTTTAGGACCTCTTACAAATCCTGCCAATCCTAAAATGCACCTGCTGGGTGTTTATGACCGTTCACTTGTCGAGCCGATAGCGGAAGTTCTTATGAAACTTGGTTCTGAAAAAGGTATGGTTGTATACGGCACGGATAAACTCGACGAGATTTCAATGAGTGCTTCAACGGTTGTATGCGAGTATAAAAACGGCTGGATTAAAAATTATGAAATCACACCGGAACAGTTTGGTTTTGAAAGATGTACAAAAGACGATTTAAAAGGCGGTACACCGTCGGAGAACGCCGAAANTANAANAAAAATCCTCAGCGGTGAAATAAGAGGTCATAAGCGTAACGCNGTACTTCTTAACGCCGGAGCATCAATATATATNGGCGGAAAAGCTGANACNATGGNTGACGGTNTNAAACTNGCCGGTGAAATTATTGATTCCGGAAAAGCCCTTGAAACTCTCGAAAAACTCATTGAANTTTCCAATANTTGAGGTGCGGAATATGACNATTCTTGATAAACTNGCCGGANACGCCCGTGAACGTGTNGAAANNGCNAAACAGANANTTTCCGCCNNNGANATNAAANNTATGGCACTTTCCATGCCNTCGGGAAATTTTGAGTTTGAAAAAGCACTTTCCGTAGATGATATTTCATTCATATGCGAATGTAAAAAAGCCTCACCCTCGAAGGGCGTTATTGCAGAGGATTTCCCGTATTTGCAGATTGCAAAGGATTACGAAAAAGCCGGTGCGGATTGCATTTCCGTACTCACTGAACCGAAGTGGTTTTTAGGTCACGACGAATACTTGAAAGAAATCGCTGAAAATGTTTCAATACCTTGTATACGCAAAGACTTTACAATAGACGAATATATGATTTACGAAGCCAAAGTTTTAGGAGCAGAAGCCGTACTTCTGATATGTTCGATTCTGACAGGCGGACAGATTAAGGAATATATAAAAATATGCGATAAACTGGGAATATCCGCACTTGTAGAGGCACACGACGAATCAGAAATAAAAACCGCTGTAAATTCCGGTGCAAGAATAATAGGTGTGAACAACAGAAATTTAAAGGATTTTTCTGTAGATACCGGAAACAGTCGGCGTATGAGGGAATTAGTNCCGGCAGATATAATTTTCGTATCTGAAAGCGGTGTTAAAACTCCGGAAGATATAAGACTTCTCCGTGAAGCCGGTGCNGATGCCGTNTTAATCGGTGANACNCTTATGNGNGCNGANGANAAAACNACNAANNTNGCNGAANTGAAAGGAATTTTATGACTAAAATAAAAATGTGTGGTCTTAGCCGTCCTTGCGATATAGATTATGCCAATCGGATTATGCCGGATTATGTAGGTTTTGTATTTGCGGAAAAAAGTAAGCGTTATGTATCGCCGGAAAAAGCCTGTGAATTACGTAAAAATCTTGACGATAACATAATTCCGGTTGGAGTTTTCGTAAATGCTGAAACGGATTTAATAATAAAATTGGTAGAAAACGAAGTCATTGATATGGTACAGTTGCACGGTTCGGAAGATNATAATTATATAAAAACNCTCAGTTATATGGTTGATGTTGCTATAATGCAGGCTTTTGTAATAAAATCAGAGGAAGATATTAAAAAAGCTGAAAACTCNGTNGCAGACTATATACTTCTTGATTCCGGACTTGGTTCAGGAAAAACTTTTAACCACTCACTGATAAATATAAAACGTCCGTATTTTCTTGCCGGTGGACTTACTCCCGAAAACGTCGGTGAGATTTCCGGCAGATTAAAGCCNTATGCAGTAGATGCCAGTTCCTCACTCGAAACGGACGGTCACAAGGATTTTAATAAAATGACTGCTTTTGCGGAAGCGGTCAGGAAGAAAGGATTGATTTAAAATGTCAAATGGAAGATTCGGTATTCATGGCGGACAGTATATTCCGGAAACTCTTATGAATGCGGTCATAGAACTTGAAAACGCCTATNATCACTATAAATATGACCCTGATTTCAACCGTGAATTAAGGGATTTACTCGACAATTACGCCGGAAGACCTTCAATACTTTACTATGCGGAAAAACTTACACGAGAACTCGGCGGAGCTAAAATTTATCTGAAACGTGAAGATTTAAATCATACCGGTTCGCATAAGATAAANAACGTTCTCGGACAGGCTTTACTTGCAAAAAAAATGGGAAAAACACGTCTCATAGCCGAAACCGGAGCAGGTCAGCACGGTGTCGCAACCGCTACAGCGGCGGCGTTACTTGATATGGAATGTGTTGTATTCATGGGTGAGGAAGACACAAAACGTCAGGCACTCAATGTATACAGAATGAAGTTATTAGGTGCGGAAGTTATTCCGGTAAAGTCAGGTACTGCAACTCTTAAAGATGCAGTTTCGGAAGCTATGAGGGAATGGACTTCACGCATAAGTGATACACATTATTGTCTGGGGTCAGTAATGGGACCGCACCCGTTTCCGACTATTGTACGTGATTTTCAGGCGGTTATCTCTATGGAATCGAGAAGTCAGATTCTCGAAAAAGAGGGCAGACTTCCCGACGCTGTAATAGCT
>JAAVHK010000002.1 GCA_014799765.1 Ruminococcus sp. | reverse complement strand
AACAAGTGGAATACGGTTGCCACAAAGAAGTATATAAATAATGTGCTCCGTGAGGCTGATTCCATGACCATGACTGTAAATAATGAAGGCGGTAAAAAAGTTGCTCATATTGATATAACTTACAAAGATGTAAGTGACGTATATGAAGTTGTAATAGACTGACGACTTTCTTTACAGTCTGAAATATCATTTTTCTGAAAGGATTGATACCTATGGCAAAATATAAATTTGAAGTTGACGGCGTGGCAACTATCGACGATACACAGGTACAGAGTAACAGTTCCATACAGGATATACGCATTATATGTGATACCAAGGACAACGACAATTACGAACGTGCCACAAGTGTAATAGTTCTGATTGAAGTAACAATCAGGATTGAAGAAGCTACAAAAGATGATTGTCGTAATCTGATGGACTGGGCATTGACGGTTTCCGGCGACGATGTTTATAAAACTGTCAATATCACAATCAAGGACACCAATAATGAAATACGTAATATTTCAATACCGGATGTTTTCTGTAAAAACTATCAAGAACATTATTTCCTGAATGCAAACGGTAATGAAACCAACTGTCTGAAACTGAACATGATTCAGCACAGAGGAAAGACAAGCGAAATAACAAATACATAATATAATATATGAGTGCTGAAAGGAGTTCATGTAATGTCATTGACTATAAGTAATTTTGAAGATACAGAAAGTATTGAAAGTTGTAAGATAGTGAAAAAAGCTTTTCAGCACTCTGTATGTGTTTTTACAGCAAGAATCGGTAAAAACGAAACAGATAAATTTTATGAAAAAATTGACAGGCAAATAGCAGTTGTTGAAAAAGAAGCAGGAAATCAGTACCCTTTATTTCGTGGATACGTCAATAAAATTGATGCCATTGAAAGTAAAGGAAGTTCCCTGATTAAAGTGACAGCAGTTTCCGGCAGTGCAAAAACCGATATAAAACGTTTCAACCGTGTTTTTCAGGACACAGAAAAAAAATTTACAGATATAATTTCCCAGACAGCCGGAGACAGTCAGGGTAATTACAGATTTACTGCCGATACTGGAAATGTAAAGGACGATATAAAATTTGAACAACCTGTAGTACAGTACGAAGAAACGGATTTTGAATTTCTCAGGAGACTTTGTTATACAGCAAAATGTGCAATATTTCCGAAAGATTCCGACGAAACTGTTCTGACAGTCGGCACAAAAATGGAAAGCGGTTCGGATAAACTCGACAAGATAGAAGAAAGTGCAGTTTCCAGAGTACATAAATTATGGAAATATGATAAAAGCCGTGAGGAAAATATTCAGATATTAAGGATAACTTCGGCTTCTTTTTTTAACTTCGGACATGAAGTACAATATGATGGTATCAATTATATTATTTTCAGCTGGAAATATGACCTGAAAAACAAGGCGGACAAGTTCACCTATGAAATGTGTCAAGAGGGAAAAATACCTTGTAATCCGGTTGTGCCACCTGCTCAGAGGGTATATATTGAAGCAAAAGTAACAAATATTTCCGACAGCGAAAATTTAGGACGCATAGAAGTTGAATTTACCGACAAGGATTTCAAGGAACTCGGTAAAGGGAAAAAATTTCAGATTCCTTTCAGAAGTCCGTATACTGCATCGGATAACGGTATAGTATTTCTTCCTGAAAAAGACGATATAGTTGAAGTCATATATACCCGAGGAACATTTTTTTCCGGTTCTGTCCTCAGAAAAAAAGCACTCAACAGTGAAGTTTCAACAGTTGAGGACAAAAAACACATCATGGTTTATGATAACAGAATAACTTTCAATAAGGATTGCCTTGAAATTCTCCGGCAAAACGGTGGGAAATATAATACAATAAAGGTCAGTGATGACAGTATTCTTCTACAGATTGGTGACAGTACCATTGAAATGAAAAGCGACAGTATAACAGTTTCCGTAAAAAAATCAACACTGACGATTACTTCCGATAAAATCGACATAAGCGGAGCGAAAAAAATGAATGTTTCCTGTTCGGAAAGTACTTCTGTAAGTTCGTCGAAAATTATCCTGAAAAAATAAAAGAGGTGTTTTTAATATGAAAATGAATACGGATATCAATGACCGGCTTAAAAATCAGATAAATCAGATGTCTGAAATTATTGACGGCAGTATCAGTGATAACGAAGAAGCAGAATTACTTAAAAAACTTTTTTCAAAACTCAGTGATTACAATATGAAACATCTTGATGATGTTATCAGTAATATAAGAAAATCATTCTCCAATACCATAAACCGCACCGACAGAATAACTGTAAAAAACGTACTGGCACAACGTTCAGACGCTGTCAGATTCGTTGCAGATAATGCCATGGACTATGTCGTAAATCCCGAAAAACTTGGTATCGGGGTTTTTATTGACTTTTCATATTCGGAGCTGGTAAACAGATACAAGGATAAGAAATATAAAGTAACTATATGTACCGACAGTGATAAATATGATTTCAGAGCTACACTTGTACAGAGTACAAAATTTGTAAGGTCGGAAAAAATACTTAAAAAACTTGCGGAACAGTATAACATAAGTACGCCGTTGATATATATGCCTTATGCAAGAAAATATTTTGAACTTAAAATAAAAGACTGCGATATACCTAAGGAAAGTATCACGGATATTATTATTGAAGGCATTCCGGCAGAATGCGTAAAGCCAGCCTGTAAATATTTTCTTATGTGGAATATATCCTTAAAAGAAATATCTTCCGAACCTACATATATTGAAGACGGTACAGACAGTCAGGCAGTTGATACGGTAGTACCATATTTTGACCGCCTGAAATATAAGCGTAAATATCTTAATATACAGCCGGAANAATACTATATTTTTAAATTTCCGGAATATGAAAAATTCTGTATATGCCGTGAAGATNATAAGATTGTTCTGTATACTGAAAAGAAATTCACATGGTTTCAGGCACATAAATTAACGTTACTCAGCGGTAATATAGATTCGTCATTCAATGTATACTCCAACTATTTCAGGGAAAACACTCTTTTTACGAGCAGGGTCAGGACATACGCCGATATTGAATATGTTATTGACTGTTTCAGAGATAATCCTTTTGACGTATGCATAGGTGACAAATTTAAAACAGAGTATCATTCCAATATGGGAAATATAAATACAATAAAAAATTATGATGTTGATTACGCCTACTACTATCACGACAGTGAAGACAGAAATCATAATATAAAGCTGAAAAGTTCAGTCAACTGTATACTGACATTTTCAGGTGGGAAAAATACAGAGGATTTCGCTGACTATGTACTTGAGTTTCTGAACATCAGCTATCCGGAATTTAACTGGCAGGGAGAATTACAATGAGCTGGATATGGCAGGATTACAGCAAGGACAAACAATATGTCAATGATTCGTTTTTCGATGTATTTTCTGAATGTTACGATTTCAACGGCGAAATACATACAAATGTATTCAGACGTTTTGAAACAGTATTCCGTGATTTAAGAGCAATTACTGAAAAACAGGGGCTTTTCAATGTCACGGTACATTTTCTTGCACAACAGGACAGNTTAAACGGTCTTGATTTTGACGAACTTATATGTCATGTACTTGCAGAGGAAATAAACAGAGGTGCTTTCGGAAATGAAGTAAAGGAACTTATAAATTCTGACTGTATCGACGATAATGAACGAAAATATATTATTTTTAATCTTTATGAATATAAGATTTCCGGAGAAAGAAAATCTCCGTTTGAAGAAATGCTGTTATATCTGTTCAGAAATTCCGATTCTGAAGACTTTACAGAATGTTTCGGACTGTCTGTTAAGTTTCGGAAAAAAGAAAACATATCGGACGGAGTAAATAAATTCAGCGTATCGGAAAACAAAGACCTCTTCAAAGTAAAGAGCTATCCGGAAACTTACTACCGCACAAGCAATGATACAAATTATTATTACTGCGGTAAGAAAACACAGAAAAAAGAAAATAAATTCCGTCTTATAAAACTTCTGTTCGCTGATGTCACAGAAAATATAGAACCCATATGGGATAACTGTTTCGGCATAATAGGGGCGGAAGATGATGAATGTGCTTCACCAGTAATTGACGGTATACAGATTTTATAACAGGAGGTAAAAAATGGGAAAGGAAATCGGAATAGACCTCGGTACAACAAATACTGTTGTATCTTATATGAACCGTTATAACAATATCAGGACAATGAATCTGAAATCAAATAAAAACAGGGCAATAATACCATCAGTAATTTATTTCAAGAGCAGAAACGATATTCTTATAGGCATAAGTGCTAAAAGTAAAGGTACTTTAAAACCCAGAGCGTGTGTAAAGGATTTCAAGTCAAGACTTGGAAATATGAAATTCAAGTACAACGTGACTGCTGAAAACGGTGAAAAATTTAACATTACTGCGTCAAAGGCTGTCAGTATTTTTCTGAAAAAAGTCATTGAAGACGCACAGAATGTAATTTCAGATGAATTTTATGATACTCCCGAACTTGCCAGCATTGACAAAGTAGTTATTTCTGTTCCGGCAAAGTTTGAAGAAAATCAGATAGCAGACCTTAAAAGAGCCGCAAAAGAAGCATCACTGAATAATGTGGAACTCATTCCCGAACCTACTGCAGCAGCTATTGCCTATATCAACGAACATGATATTAAAAACAATGAAAATATACTTGTATACGATTTCGGCGGTGGTACTTTCGATATTGCCATTCTTGAAAGAAACGGCAACAGTTTTTCTTCTCCGCAGACAGACGGCGATGTACGTCTGGGTGGAAACGATATAACAAAACGTATCATTGAAGATGTAATCATGCATATAAATGATGACTTTAAAATGAATATGCCTTCAAAACCTGAAGACTATGACGAAGAATACTGTAATATCGACAAGGATATATTTATCAGGAATTACAACGAAATTTTCAGGGCGTGCAATGACGATATAAAACATCTTTACGGTAACAACGGTGACGAATTTACAGGCGATATCCGGATTATAACCGGCAGAAAAGATGACGGAAATTATATTTCACGCCGTTTCGATTACTATTATAATATAGACGATATAGAAAATATTATCC
>JAAVHK010000001.1 GCA_014799765.1 Ruminococcus sp. | reverse complement strand
TTGCTTTCCTTGTCGGTAAAAAACAGCTTTCAAATATTATTGAACGCTGTATAAAAATTCACGGCACGACTACTACTTCCGAAGTACTCGACAGAATAAAGGCACTCGGCTATAAGTATTCCACAAGAGCCGCCCTTACGGTTGCTGTATGTGACGCCTCTATTCCTCCGGAAAAGAAACAGATACTTGCAAATGCCGATGCAGAAGTTGAACAGATTACTAGTGAATATGAATTTGGTTATATTTCCGCACAGGAAAAAACTAAAAAAATCATTTCCCTTTGGACAAATACTACTGACGAAGTAACAAAGAAACTCAAAGAGAATTTCGACCCATACAATCCTATCTGGATGATGGCTGACTCCGGTGCGAGAGGTTCAATTTCACAGATTCGTCAGCTTGCCGGAATGCGTGGACTTATTGCCAATACTTCCGGTACGGTTATTGAAATTCCTATCCGTGCTAACTATCGTGAGGGACTTAATATCCTTGAATACTTCATAGCTTCAAGAGGTGCAAGAAAAGGTCTTGCTGATACTGCGCTCCGTACCGCCGACTCCGGTTACCTTACACGTCGTCTTGTTGACGTTTCACAGGATGTCATCATACGTGAGGAAGACTGCGGCACTACAGAAGGTATCGAAGTTTATGAAATCAGAAACGGAAATGAAGTCGTTGAACCATTCATAGAACGTCTTGTCGGCAGATACCTTGCCGAAGACCTGAAAGACGAATCCGGTGAACTTATCATCTCACGTAACAAACTTATTACCGATGCAGATGCGAAAAAGATTATTGACGTCGGCATTGAAAAAATAAAAATCCGTTCCGTACTCCAGTGTAAAGCACGTACCGGTGTTTGTGCTAAATGTTACGGTGCAAACCTTGCAAATAATAACGTTGTTGCAGTCGGTGAGGCTGTCGGAGTAATCGCCGCACAGTCAATCGGTGAACCAGGTACACAGCTTACTATGCGAACTTTCCATACTGGTGGTGTTGCCTCCGCCGATGCAGAAGACATTACACAAGGTCTTCCACGTGTTGAGGAACTCTTTGAAAGCAGACGTCCTAAGGGTGCGGCTATTCTTTCGAGAATTTCCGGTACTATTCACATTGAGGAAATAAAAACAACACAGAATATCATCGTGACTAATGACGAAACAGGCGAATCTGAAAATTATATGATACCTTACAATCTCAAAGTCAGAGTTACAGAGGGCGAAACAATCAAAAAAGGAACTCGACTTACAGAAGGTAACATTTATCCGGCTGACATTCTTAATATACTCGGCATACTTGATGTACAGAACTATATAATAAATGAAGTACAGAAAGTTTATCGTCTACAGGGTGTTGACATCAACGACAAGCACATTGAAGTTATTGTAAGACAGATGCTCCGCAAAATCAAGGTTGAGGAAACCGGTAGCAGTTACCTGCTCCCTGGTACGCTTGTTGACAGAAAAGAAATCGACATCATCAACAGTGAAATCCAGTCCCGCATTGATGCCGGTGAGTATGATTTACAGCTTGTACAGACAAGTCCTGTACTTCAGGGTATCACAAAAGCGTCATCAAATTCAGACAGTTTCATGTCGGCTGCATCATTCCAGGAGACCACAAAGGCACTCACAGACGCAGCTATCAGAGGCAAGAGCGACAGACTCCTTGGACTTAAAGAAAATGTTATTATCGGTAAACTTATTCCTGCCGGTACTGGTATGGATTGTTACGGACACGTCAAAGTCGTTAAAAATGATTCATATGTTGAACACAACACTACACCAATTAATCCGATAGTATAAAAAAATCACCCCCGATATTAAGTTATCGGGGGTTTTATTATCTGCACAAAAGTGCTGTTTTCAGTTCATTCAAAGGTTCATAGAAAGTATACACCGCATAATTTCCGACTATCTGACATTTTTCTGTTTTCTTAACTGTTTTTTTGTCATATTCGCTGTAATAACTATAGGCAAAATAAAAATCCTTATCTTTTTTGTCTTCGGGAATCGGTAACCATACAAAAACTTTAAAACATTTTTCATTAAAGCCGTATGCCTTTGAAACTATCTCATACTCACTGCCTGTCCAGTCGATTTCAGATTCGGGGATTTCATAAAAACCTTTTTCAATCTCACCGTCGATTTTTTCGTATGGTACATAGTACAATAAATCACCATAACTTTTCAGTTCATATTCCCTGCATTCGTTGTCACGTTTCGGGAAGTCTATTACACGATAATTTGTAATAAAAGGTGCATAATCGTCAATATTATAATAATCGTCTTTCATGAAATCGTCAAGTATTTCCTGCGACGAAAAAGAATAAAATGTACAATCGGTAATATTACGCCTTAAAAANTCAAAAACAGGTACTTCCTCAAAATCTGTATTCACGCAATAAACGTTAAGAGTATCTCTGCCATCAAGCATTTCCTCAAGANTTGATTNACTACCGGCTTGATAANGTGANNTANNCATTNTGTCCATATGGAAATCATATTCAAAATATGTCGGAATGTCAGCTTTTATCATATCAATAAGTNCTTTTTCTATTTCGTTCTCCTGATAGTCGTCTACACCGTCNGCATTTTCNTCAACACCGCTTATTTCAACNTGATATTCCTTNTCACCTTCACGGACGGTCACCAAGACATCATCGCCCTCCCAACTACTGAATATATCATCTTCCAGTACCACATATGCTCCAACGACTTTAACATCTATTCCGTATTTCTTATTAAACCATTCACAAGCATTTTTCTTGCCGAGTTCAATTTTTTCGTTATGTATGCGAGTTTCCATGTAATTATCATAAATACATAACCCTATAATGCCCGCTGTCAATACCGTAATAAAACCTACTGCAATTTTATTCATAACTTATCACCAGCACAGACCTTTCTTTATTCCGACAACTTCATAACCCATTTTCCTGAGCATGTCACAACCGTCTATGAATATATTTTTACGTGTAATAAACATTGCCTGCTCCTGTAGGTATGGTAAAAGCAGTCCGGACATAGCCGGTTCTATTATTTTTACAGTTCTTTCCGTATCGTCTTTACGGATAACAACGCACATATTGAACTGACCGTTAATAGATTTGTCGGTAAAGTCAACCCTTATTACAGAAGTTTTATCGCCTTCCGGTGAAAGATACAATTCTGTCGAATCGTAGTATACTTTCCACCACCATACGTATTTTTTATTGTTGATTGTTATTGTACGTGTTTTTCTTTTCATGATATCACCTGATTTTATCAGTAAAAATCTCTGTAACCCATTTCATACAGAATATTATCGCCGTCTTTAATATTAATCTCGCCGACGTCGGATTTACTGCACATATTATTAAAAACGTACTCAAGAATCTGTCGGGCGAAAAGCGGTCGGCACAGATTAAGGATAATTTTTTCTTTTCCGTAAAAACAAGGCGTTCCCTCGTCGGAATAAGTATCTATGTTCATATTCGGACTATATCGGGTAAAATAAACTCTTACTTTTAATTTTTTATTGTTTTCCGGTACAAAAAGATAGTACGAATAAGGATAATTTACAAAATCCATATCATCGTAATTATATGACCACAGATATTTTTCACCGTCAACATTCATAACCCTGAGTTTGACCCTGTTTTTCATATATCCGTTACTGTTCCTGCTCCCCGAAAATGCGGATAGCTTTCAGCATTATCGCACATTCAAGACGTTTCTTTTCAAGCTGACACGAAAGTTTATGAGCCGTCCTGATATCGCCCATATACTGATAGTTATTGGCGTTACAACCTCCGCTACAATAGAATTTTGCCCAGCATTTAGTACATTCCGGTTTGGTATATACGTGTGCCTTAGCAAAATCGGCTTTCATTTCCTGATTGAATGTACCCTCATCGATATTACCCATTTTGTACTCGTCTATGCCTACAAACTGGTGACATGGGAAAATATCTCCATCCGGAGTTATTGCGACGTAATCATTTCCACAACCACAGCCACGAAGTCTTTTTATTGCACAAGGTCCTTGGTCAAGGTCTATCATGAAGTGGAAAAAGTTGAATTTTTTACCGGATTTTTCATTTTCGATAATTCTTTTAGCAAGTCTTTCGTATTCGCTGAAAACTTCCGGCAAATCCTTTTCAGTAAGTGCATATTCGTCGGAATCTCCTACAACCGGTTCTATTGAAATCTGGTCAAAACCGGCGTCGTAAAGTGCAAAAACATCGTCGGCAAAATCGAGATTATGATTTGTGAAAGTACCTCTCACATAGTACTCCTTATCACCTCTACCCTCGACAAGTTTCTTAAACATAGGAAGAATTTTGTCGTAACTGCCTGAACCGTCCACCCTCGGACGCATAAAGTCATTGACTTCTTTTCTGCCGTCAATCGACAATACAACATTTGACATCTCTTTATTGATAAAATCAATTTTATCGTCGTCAAGGAGTATGCCGTTTGTAGTTATCGTAAAGCGGAATTTCTTATTAAATTCAGCTTCCCGACTGCGTGCATATTTTACAATCTGTTTTACTACCTCAAAATTCATAAGAGGTTCACCGCCGAAGAAGTCTAATTCGAGATTCTGACGGTCACCGGATTTTTCAAGTAAAAAGTCGATAGCGTGTTTGCCGGTCTCGAATGACATTAATTTCCTGCCCTTTCCGAAGTCTCCGGTAGATGCGAAACAGTACTTACAACGTAAATTGCAGTCATGTGCGATATTAAGACACATTGCCTTTACCGGTGAGGCTACTGAATATTGTGCGTATTTTTCGTAATCGTCCTCGGAAAAAAGTATTTTTTCGTTGTATAACTCGACTATTTCAGCGTAACAGGTTTTGATTTCTTCCGGCGGATATACTTTTGAAAGTTTATCTATAATATCCTGACGACATTCAGGTTCAAACGGTGGCTTTATGTTATCGAGTAAATCGTAAGTCAGTTCGTCGACGATATGCACACCACCGCTGTTTACGTCGAGAACTATATTGAATCCGTTAAGTTTGTATTTATGTATCATTTTAAAAAATTTCCTTTCAGATTTTATTTTGTTTGTTTATCTCGTCTAACTTTTCATTGAGTTCTTTTTTTAACTTTATGTTCCGCCGGATTGCTAAAACAGCAATAATAACAGGCATTACCAGATAGCCTATAAACACAAATAAACGATTAAAACTAGAAGGTAATATCTCCTCAAGAAAAATCAGCGAAAGATTGAAAAACACACACCAGCTAAATTCAAGACCCATTATTTTTCTTATTGAAAAACGTTCTTTTTCGTAAAGGTTTATAGCAATTTCCCTTAGCTGAATTGTTTCCATGTTCTGACTGCCATAATCAAAATCGGGTGCGGTTTCGTCGTATGCAAGCCTTCGGGCGAGATTTTCACGGGCTTTTTTGTTGCGTTTGTTTATCCGTGGCAGGAATATAACAGCAGGCAGTATCGAAAAAACAGCAACTCCTATGATTACAAACATTATGTCAAAATCAAAAGTAGCATAAAGCATGGTAAGTATAAACGAAACTATGCCAACAATCATAATTTCAAGAAAAGCAAGTGCTGAAAGTGGTGTATACTCNTTTTTNAACATCTTTTTAGCGTTCTGCTTTTCGTAAATCATTTGTTGATGATGTACGTTTTCAAGCATACGGAGTTTAGACCGTTCATTNCTTAACTGTCCCTCAAACTGTTCCATAAGTACATTTANCTGNGATTTTGCCCCCTCGCTTGCGGTCATGATGTCNNCNACGTTTTTCACGATATTTTCAAGNGAATCNGTTTCCGTNAGGTCTTGTGCCTGAAACCCTCTGAACTCCACCGGCAACTGACTTACTGACATNTCCGCATAACACGGTATGAGTATTTTGGACTTGTCTTTTTTCATGAGTTCGATAAACCTGCTCCATTCGTTCCGTACCCATACGGAATCGAAATGTTCCGGAGTTGTACCGACACATANCATAATCTGTGCGGAATTTATCGCNGAATATATGTAGGGTTCAAANTCCGTNCCTAACTTGTCNTTGAGNGTCACCGGAGCGAAAAATACTTTTACGTTCTGCTGTGTGAGTNCGGAATAAATTTTTTCCGCAAGTAACGCATCGGGAGTACGCAGACCGGATTCAGCAGTTTCCTTATAACATATGAAAACGTCAAAGGGCTTTTCGTTCATAGCGATTTCAAGTATATTCCGCTGAATACCGTCAATGACATCGGCAAGCTGTANNTATATATTNCTTANATTCACGTCGGAATATTCAAGGACTTTCCGGAACTCCGGTATATCATGAATTTTTTCAAAAGATGTCCTGTGACAAGTTGGCACTCTGTTCTGTGTTTCAGGGTCAACGACGTACTCTATACCGTACTTGCACAGGCACAATCCCCAGTACGCCTCCGCTTCTTCCGGAAAATCAGCGACAATATCCCTGTATACGTCGCCTGCCCTGTCGAAGTCACACGCAAAACGCAAAGCATTTGCCTTATTGAAAAGCTGTAACTTCTTTTCGCTGGTTAAGTCCGGAATAGTCTGTACGGAATCGCAGTAATCACACTTACAAATACGCATACCGGCTCTCACATTAAGATTAGCCCCGCACATTTTGCAGTTAANAACCATAATATCACCTCATAANTAAAAACAGAGGCAGTATTTTTTTAAAAACACTGCCTCCGGTGAAATGCAAGTCTTATCTTTCGCACTTCTGGTTAGCGACTGTACAGGAAGTCTTGCAAGCTGACTGGCATGATGCCTGACACTTACCACAGCCACCTTTTTTAGCAGATTCTTTAAGATTTGCCTTGTTGATTGTCTGAATGTGCTTCATAATCATAAACCTCCGTAAAATTTTTACACGACTTATTACCGTGCGTGTTGGATTTAATTATAACATATTTCAAGCNGGTTTTCAATATATTTTTTGAAATTTGTTAATTTTCGACAATCCGGAGTATAAAAATATGTGAAAAATTATAATTGTTCTTCAAGTTCGATAAGTTTTTCAAAATTTTCTTCTATACGCTGTTTGAGTTCTTCAATTTCTGTACATTTTTTGTTCATAAGTTCGTAATCGCTGTAGACTTCTTCATTTGAGATTTCTTCCGTNAGNGAATCAATTTCCGCCTGAAATTCGTCTATTTCCTTTTCAAGACGTTTCATTTCATTTCTTTTTGCGACGTCTGCACTTCGTTGTTGCTTGTTGCGGTAAGCCTTTACAGATTTTTCTTTAGCGATTTCCGCATTTTTTGCGAATTTTTCAGCGTCGGAAATTCTTTTCTGTTCCGCCTGCTCCTCACGGAGAACATCAAGATATTTTTCAAATCCGTAATCATGCAGACGATATTTTCCGGCAGTGAGTTCAATTAAACGGTCTGCAATTTTACTTAAAAGATACCTGTCATGCGATACAAATATAACTGTTCCGGTGTATTCTTCAAGTGCTTCTTCAATCGCCTCTTTTGACGACAAATCAAGGTGGTTTGTAGGTTCGTCGAGGATAAGGACGTTACCGTGTTCCTGCATCATGATTGCGAAACATAATTTAGCACGTTCACCACCGCTGATAACTCCGGTCTGCTTGAAGACGTTTTCGCCGGTCAGCCTGACCTGTGCCAGCAGACTACGCACTTCCAAATCTGACATTGACGGATATCGGCTGTGTATTTCTTCCATTACCGACAGTTCACGGTTTAAGTTGGTGCTTTCCTGTTCAAAATAGGATATTTTTATATTACTGTTCCAGCGGACAATTCCCTTATGCGAAAGTTTTTCCTGAATAATTTTCAGAAGTGTTGATTTTCCTATACCGTTATCGCCTATGATACCTATTTTTTCACCCCGACGGACTTCAAAATTTACTTCGTCTACAAGAGTTTTACGTGAACTTCCCTCGCCTACTGAGATGTCAACACCCTTGACTTTAAGTACATCTATGGGCGGTTCGACGGCATACGTGAAATGAATTTTAGCTGTTTTGGTATCGTGGAAAGGTTTTTCAATGCGTTCAATTTTTTCGAGTTGTCGACGGCGACTTTGTGCCATTTTGGTAGTAGATGCACGCACGAGATTTTTAGCTACATAATCTTCGAGTTTGGAAATCTGTTTCTGTTGCATTTCGTATTCTTTTTCACGACGTACATTGTTTTCCTCACGCTGACGCACAAATGCTGAATAGTTACCCTTATAGCGTGTAAGCGTACCTCTTTCGATTTCACATATCGAAGTACATAGTTTATCAAGAAAATAGCGGTCATGCGATACTATCAGTACCGCACCTTTGTATGTGCGGAGATAGTCTTCAAGCCACATGATAGTCTTGAAATCAAGGTGGTTTGTAGGTTCGTCGAGTATCAGAAGATTAGGTTCTTCAAGAAGAAGTTTTGCTATACACAGACGTGTT